>NZ_JBHVWS010000002.1:437881-541804 GCF_042882185.1 Streptomyces sp. NPDC058239 | reverse complement strand
CAACGGTTCCAGCTTCGGACCACGACGCGGTGCTGGCACACCCGAAGAAGCACTCATGCATGAACTAACGACGAATCTCGGGCGCAGGACACTAGTTGGTGGAGGGCAGAGAAGCGGGTTGGCAAGCCTTCAAGCGGGCGAGGCGCTCCCGCGCCTGGTCGGCGATGGGGGCGATGTGCCGGCCGATCGAGGTCTCCGCATAGTCCTTCAGCAGGTACTGCCGATTCTTCAGCTGTGTCCCGCCCAGCCCGTCAACCAGCGCCACCAGCTGCTTGGTACGGGTTACGTACCACTCCAGGGCCGGAGCATCAGTGGTCAGACCGCTGGCCACCTCACGTCCCAGCTGCAGCAAGAAGTAGAGGTGCTCTGCCACTCAATTCGTCCCAAGAACCTGCGTCTTGCGCACCAATCCCCGTTCCACCAGAGGAGCCAGGGCCTCATCCAGCTCCTCGAACGCCCCGAAGCGGTGCCTCAGCATGGGGAAGCGTCGGAGGTCCGGTTCCTCAGAGCCAAGGATCTCCTCAGCCAGATCCAGCAGGCCGCTGTCGTCCGGATGCGTCTCATACTCGTTCATGAGTTCGTACGCCAGGTAGTCGGGATAGCGGAGCCAGAAATCCAGCTTCTGCAGACGCACCTGCGTCCGCACCACTCCCACTGCCGTGTCAGGGCAGTCGAGGCCGGCAGGTACCGGCTGGGCCGAAGCGTTGATCAGAAGCAGCAGCCGTACTGCGTCCTGCCACCGGCTCGCCCGACGGACACCGTCTGCCAAGACCATCAGCCCCCAATTCGGTAGATCAGCGCACCCATCATCCCAGCCCGGCCACTTTGCCGCGCCCACGTTGCCGTACCCCGAGCCTCCAGGAACATCACAAGTTCACGAAGTGGGGAAGGTGCGCAGGAATCCACCGGGCCTGGCGCCCTGGCGTTCGCGGCCCCCTCGACGAGACTGTGCGTCCACGATGCCGCTCGCAGCTGCATACGTTGGCCGCTACTCGTCGTCGGGGATCTCCTCCATGACCTGCCCGAGGTACTTCCGGGTGACGCGGTAGCGCTTTGGCTTCGGCTTCGGTGGTAGGGCCCAGCCGTTGGCCTTCGCCTCCGCGATGGAGTCAGCAGCCCATCCCCGCATGACGCTGATCCAGACTGAGTCAGATGCTCGATGTCCCCAGTAGCGCTCGAAGAACCAGTCACTCCGGCGGCCATCTGTGATCTCGGCCTGGACCAGGTCAAGGTGATCCAGCAGGTCCGAGCAGACCTGCTGTGCTTCTTCGAACGCGCCTCGGAGCGTTTGGCTATTCCGTCGCCTCGTTCGCAGCGGCCAGCGCTCCCTGAACTCCCTCTGCACCGCCCATTCGATCGGGGTCTTGTCGTTCTTCGTATCGTTGCACCTGTCGCAAGCCGGGACCATGTTGTAGTAGCTGTCCAGCCCACCCCTGGACCAAGGTATGACGTGGTCCATCGTCTCGGCCGCGCCGCCGCAGTAGACGCACCTCCCGTCATTCGCCGACAGGACCATGAGCCAGACCCACGTGGGGTGCTTCTTCCTCCCCACCCCTTTGCCCCCTGAATCAGACACTCGAAGCGTTCGCCGCGCGGGCAGCCTCGCTGCTGTCCTCTAGGATCGCCGCCGCACCATCCAGAGGACCGCCGGTTCGGCTGAGGGAATACGTGCTCGCGGTTGCCGTCACTGCACCCTCCAGTCCGGCTTGAAGCCGGGCCGGTCAGCGAAGATCTCGGCGGCCATGCGGAGCAGCGGCTCGCACTCCGCTCCGTCGATGGGACAGGCTTCCACGGGGATCGTCTCGCCGTCCTTCTCCGCCGCCACGAGTGCGGGCTCGTGCTGTTTGACAGTCCACCGCAAGTAGTCGAGAAAGCTGAGCGCGTGGACTGGGTCGTTCAGCACGACGAAGGTGGCCCTCTCCGGGGTACCTGCGTCGAAGTTAGGGCCTTCCGGCCCCGCGAGGATGAGCGTCGAGAAGTCCGGGCCGACGCCCTGCCACCACGATGCCGGCCATTCGCCGTCCAGGTTGGCTTGCACCGCGTGCGCGATCTTCCCCTCTGCGACGATGCACTTGACGACGAAGTCGTGCACTTCCTGCAGCGAAGCCACCGCTGCCTCCTTCTGATCTTGGGGTACTGAAGCCACCAGTGCGACAGTGAAGAACAAACCGGAACCGTTCGTGCGAGCGGCCGGTGTGGTTCAGCGGATACGAGCCCTGGCTCTCGCCTGGGCGCGCGCGAAGGTCGGCCTTGCGAGATCGAGGGTGTTCCCGAGAACCGTGACGAACCCGTTCACCTGCTGCCGGGCAGCCTGCTCCTGGTCCGTGGGCAGCTCAAAGATGTCCGCCATGGCGCCGGCCTGCGAGGCCCAGTCGGTGCGAACACCCTGGTACTCCTGCCAGTTCATCCGGTGCTCCTCGCGAGCGCGACGGAGGAGGTGCTCCGGCGCTCCCTCGAAGGCCAGGATTGCGTTGACCTGCAACTGGAGTTCCCACATCGCCACGGCCTGGTCCGTGGTGATGGGCGCGGCCGCAGGACCGAAGCCGCGAGCGATCTCGGGGAGTCCCCGCGACCGCCACGGACTGGCGACGGTACTGAGAGCGTCCGCGATGTTGTCGAAGTCCGGCCTGCGGCTCTCCTCCCCAGCGCGGATCCACTGCTCCGCGATCCGACGCTGACCGCTGGTCGCCGCCGGATCCGCGAACTGAGCGACGACCTTGTTCGCGATGCTCCTACGGCGCGGTCCGGAGCCGATGCCGACGCTATGCGCCCAGGTCCGAAGTGCCCTACGGGCTTGGACGTCCGGGACGACGGTGTCGTTCATGCACCAGGCGTACAAGACCACGGGGATCATGGTCCGGTGCGGTACCCGGGCGAGTGGTGACCTGAGCTTGGCCGCGTTCAGCTCGTAGAACAGCCGACGCTGCTCCGGCGGATAGAGCCGGCGGTCGCTGCCCCGCTGCGTTGTCTTACGGAAGAGCGGAGGCGCAAGGAGACCCACCTCGACGTAGTCGGTGACCGTCCGCGGACTCACTTTGATTCCCAGGGAGCGGGCATCCTCCACCAGGTCGTCAGCCGTCCCGGCCGACCACTCCCCCGGCTGGTCTGTCATGGGCTGGAACTTACACCGGGATTGAGCCGTTCGAGCGGGATTTCTCAGGCTTCGCTGCCCCAGAATAGGGAGCAACGAAACGCCCTCGCGCCGCTCCCTCTCGCAAAGTCGGCGGCACGAGGGCCTGGAACCCAATGGAGGGCCCATGTACCACCGTACGCGCTATCCCATCCGCCGCCGACCCATCCGGGACCGCCGTCCGGCATGGCGGAAGGGCATCCTCACGCACCTCCTCCGTGTCGCCGGGGGCGCCGCTGTGACCACGACCGTCACTGTGGCGGTCAACCACCTGATCCGCTGAACCGACGACTCCCCGGGGCGACCCAGAAATCGTCAAACAGCCGGCGGCGGGGGCCAAAGCGTTGGATTCCCTCGAATACCCTCGGGCGTCGCGTAGCCATCACCCTGCCAGTCCCCTCGCAGCGTGGAGACGATCTATACGGCGAGTCCCTCAGCGCGGGTGGCTCAGTGGTCACGTTCGCAGTCGACCGGACTCTTGTACCCGGACACACCGTGCAGCCGAAGGGTGTTGCAGAAGTCGGCAACGCAGGTGGCGATCCGGATCCTGGCCTCGCCGCCGGTGCGGAATGCTATCGGTTGAAGCACTCGACTCTGGCAGCGCTATTGAACGCCTCACTCACGGCGTCACGGCGCGTACCGCTCCCCCGCGCGACTAGGCAGTGCGCCTCCGGTGCCTCCCTGTGATGACAACCAACGTCCCCTACAGCCAGGGACTCCACGCTACGCGAGGACCTCACATTCGCGAGGAGCGCGCCCAGCAACGGGATTGGCTCTCCGTGTGGCCCACTACTCAGGCACTGGGCCAGGTGCTGTGCAGCAGCGACTTGGCGCTGGATGGACAGTGACTGCACGGCCACGGCATCCATCGCAGGGGGCATTGTGTATTCAGGTCAGAACGTCAACAGACAGCCGCCGGCAGGTGCTCTGGACACTCTCAGGCTCCGCTCGGCAGAGATGTTCGTCGAGGTGCAGCGCGCGGACACCAAAGCGGCCGCGCTCTTCGGAGTGGCCGGTGGCCTGCTCGCGGCTGCAGTGGCCTGCACCTTGTCCGACAGTGCCCACCGGGCCGGATGGCCCCTGCTCGCACCCTTGGGAGTGCTGTCCCTGCTACTGATGGCCGCTGTCATTGCGGTGCTGGCAGCATTGCGCCCGGCACTCGGCTGGCGTTGCGACCCGCCCAATCCAGTGGAAAGGGGCGTCGACAACCACTCGGGTGCCTTCGGCTGGATCCAGTCCTTGGACGAGCAGGGGCAACTTCGAGCCGAGGCGACGCGTTTGGTCATGCTACGGACCCTGGCGCGGCGCAAGTACTGGCTCATCAGACTGGCCGTGGACCTCACCGTGGCCGCTCAAGGTGTGGCCGGATCGGCGCTATTGATCACCCTTCTCACCCTCTGACACTATCCCACCACCGTCAGTCATATCTTCTTGGGGGAGCATGTATCAGCCGCACCGTGCACTCATCGGAGAACAGCTCTGGTCGCAGATGCTCGACCTCGCTCCCGCCCATCTCCGTCCCGCGCGTAGTGTGCTCCTACGCCAAGGCGATCCAGCTACCCACGTGATCCTCCTGGACACAGGATCGACTCTCGTGACCTTGACGGGACCGGGCGGTGACCGCACACTGCTCGCGGTCCGGGGGCCGGGCGAACTGCTCGGCGAACTGGCCGTACTGGACGCGGAGCCCCGGTCCGCCTCAGTGATCGCTGCCGAAGCCTGCCGTATTCATCTCATCCCTGCGTCCGATTTCCTCGTCTTCGTCGAAGACCACGGTCTGCTCACCTCCCTGCTACGCCACGCGATCGCCCGTGTAAGGGAGTCGGAGGAAGTGCGGCTGGAGTTCGCCACCGCCGACGTCCCGCTCCGTCTCGCCGGAGCCCTCACCCGGCTGGTGCGGGCGGGGGCGCAGACTCCCGGCGGGCTGAGCGTCCGGCTCACCCAGGCAGAGCTCTCCCAAATGATCGGGGCGTCTCGCAACGCCGTGGGCTCAGCCATCAAGCCGTGGAGAGAGCACGGATGGCTGGAAACGGAAGCCGGAGGCGGGCTGCTGATCCATGACATGCAGGCCATCGAGGAAGACGCCCGCCACGCGACGTGACCGGCCTTACGGCGCCGGTGCCAACTGCTGGGCACCGGCAAGGGCGCCGCCACATCAGCATGGGGCCTTCCCGATCGACGCCCACGTCCAAAAGGCAGGTCCGACCGTGTCCTATACCGTCTCTCCACCGTCCAATGTCCCGCCGGAGCACGCACTGCTGGCAGTGGACATGCAAGGCTACAGCCAGATCCCGGAAGTCCGGATGGCGCCGGTCCGTTCCGACCTGGACCTCGTGCTCACCACCGTCCTCGCCCAGAGCGGACTCGAACCTCCTCATCCCGCAGACCCCGCCTTCAAGGACACCGGGGACGGCGCCATCTTCGTACTACCAGCGGGTGACGTGGCCCGGCTGGTTGACCCGCTTCTCGGGCACTTGCACTCCGCTCTCGCCCGCTACGACCGCGAACGCCTCGCAGCCTCTCCGCCGCTGAGGCTGCGGGTCGCAGTCCACGTCGGTCCCCTGTCCCTGCCCGATCACCGCGGCGCCGCCATCAACGAGGTATGCCGACTGCTGGACAGCACACCGCTGCGTACCGCACTGTCCGCCGCGCGCGACCACGACGGCTTCCTCGCGGCCGCCGTATCGGACCCCGCCTTCCGACGGACAGTGCGCGCCGGCCGGACGTCCGAACTGGAAGTGAACCACTTTCTGTCGACCATCGCTCATGTCGAAGGCAAGCCGGACTTCGCCGAGCCGTGCCACCTGTACGTGCCGCGCCTGGTCCCGCAGCTGCTGGCGCCCTACATCTCCGCCGTCTCCTCTCTGGCGACAGCTCAGGACGCAGAGCCGGGCACGACTCCGAAGCCCGGCTCCGCCCAGCCGCCAGCCCCGGCCGCTGCGCCGGCTCGGCCCCCTCACGGTCCCGCCCCGGTGTTCCAGTTCAACGGGGCCATGCAGGACACGACGGTCGCCCAGGAAATCCAGGTCCTGCGCATCGACCGGCGTGGCCGTTGACCTCGCTGTCCCTCTCTGCATCAGCCCTGCACAGAAAGGACCTGCACCCGTATGTCCGACGACCCTATGCGCCCCACACCCGACCTGGACGAGTTCCATGCACCGGATGCAACAGCACCCGTGCCTCACAGCGGAAGCCGCCAATGGCCGGGCTTCCCATGGCAGGCGGGCACGCCGACGACGGCTTCCGCCGACAGCTCCGGCCCGCCCGACACCGCACCTCCGCCTCCGGATCCAGTCCGGACGGCTGTGCAGCAGTCCACGCCAGTGTCACCGGAGCTGGTACTACCGCCTCCCGTCGCATCGGTGGCGGTCCATCAGGCCGATGTAGTGGCCGGTACCGTCCACACGCTCCACATCGAGAAGCGTACGCGTGACGTCCTGGACGGGGTCGACCTCGACCGGAACGAGATCCGTCAGCAACCGTTCGTGCGCGACAACGAATGGAGCAAGGCCTGGGGCAAGGCGGTCGACCCGGTGACTTCGCGCCCCCACTGGCGTGTTCTCCTGGTCGTCGCACCGGGCTCTTATGGCTCCACCACCTTCGCCCTCCAGCTCCTGGCACGCCACACGGGCGACCAAATCGACCTGGTCAAACTGGATGCGGACTGGATGACCCCCAAGGTCGGCAGGCTGCCGCTCGCCGAACAGCGTGCCTATCAACTCGACCTCAAGGACCCGGACCGCGACCGCCCGTCAGCCGACTTCGTGTCCGCTCTCGACCGGTACGCCCAGGACCTCGAGGCCTGCGACTCCTACCTCGTCATCAATGTGGCGGAGGAACTCTACGACCACGGAATCCTCCTGCCCGGGTCAGGCGTGCACGTCGTACGCCTGCACACCCCGCCGCCCGCGCGTCAGGTCGTAGAGGCCCATCTACGCGCGCATGACTGCCCAGGGCTAACCCCATACCTGGCTGCTCTCGATCCTGCGAGGGTTTCGCTCGACGGGCTCGACGCGGTCGAAGCAGTGCGGGCCACCGACACCGTCATCACCGCATGGCAGGAGCATGAGCGCGCCACCCGCACTACCGTCCCTGTCACCGACCCGCACGCAGTGGCATCCGACAGCGAGCTCGCGGAACGGATGACGGATGCACTGTCCGACTGGCGCGACAAACTCGACCACCTCTTCGGTGAGACGGCGACCATACACGGCGGGAAGGAATCCTCTCTCACCTTCGACGACCGCTGTCTGCTGCTGGCTCTTGCCGTCCGGCAGTCCTCATCTCTCCCGGAGGTCGCACGGACCGCACGCACGCTGCAGGACACCATCACCTCGGCCGATCCAGGACGGACCGCATTCGGCACCGGCGCCCAGGCCGTCTTCGCCGGTCGGGGGCTGCGCCGCCGCGTCATCGACGTGGGCGGTGCCGTCAACTCCCACGACGCGGTCACGTTCGATCGGCCCGGCTACGGGAAGGCGGTCCTCGCCTACGTCTGGGACAACTACGAGGTCATGCGTCGGCCGCTTTTGCAGTGGCTGGTCAAGGATGGGGGCCCCTCTGTCGCGGCGGAACACACCGTCGACGCCCTGTCAGCTCTGATCCTCCGTCACGGGTCGTCCGAACATCTCAGCCTGCTCGGCAGCGTCGCCGGCGGAGCGAAGAACGACCTGCTGCCAGCCGTGATGCTCCGGGCCGTGCACGACGAACACATCGGCAGGCGCGCGTGGAGCACCCTGTACCGGTGGGCGGGCACTCAGGAGTTCGCCGGTTCGGTCGTCGCCATCTGCCGCCGCATCCTGAGCGATCCGGAGGCCAGCCCCTCCATGGCCAAGATGGCCATGGTGCGGCTGCGCCGCGTCGTTCACACCTCGGGTGCGGAGGACACCCGAGACACGATTCTCGACGTGTTCACCGAACTGTCCGGGCAGCCCGGCGGGATCGAACGGTTGGCTGAGGAGGTCCACGCCTGGCAGGACGCAAAGGCAAGCGGCCGGGCCGGCGGCCTCGCCTTCCTGGCCATGATGTCGGTCCATCAAGGACCGCTACCTCACCTGCTGACAGATGGTGAGGCACTGGGCATCGATGTGGACCGTGCTCTGCGGGATCTTCTCGGCGACATGGACACTGCGCCGGACGTGATCCCTCGCCTCACGGCATGGATCGCGGCGTGCGCCTCCGATGCGAGTGCCTACGGCGAGGTGGTCGCCCGACTCGTTCCCGTACTGCGAGGACAGCGCATGTTCCAGGCGGCCATGGACCTGATGCAAGCGCTGACAGATGTCCGCACGGCCACCGGCGAGAACGCCGCCGGGGACTTCTACCAGCACCTCGTGGACAAGCGGGTCCACCCCCTGATCAGCATCGACGGAATGGGAGCCCCGGCATGAGGCCGTTCTGGCGCCGAGGCGCACGAACCACCCGATGCCCTGCACCGAGGCAGCTGCCCAGTGCCACCGAAGGCATAGCCTTCGAGGCTACGTTCACCATCATCTGGCGTCCGTCGTGGAGAGGTCGGCCGAACCTCGAGGAGCTGGTGCGGGAACGCACCGTCACCGACGCGGCGAACGTCCTGCTGCGCATGCCGGCCACTGACCTTCAGACCGCGCAGGACACGGTGAACGCCATGCTGGGCGAGCCGAAGCGGTGCCGTACAACTCACTACCGCCTCCTGTACGTGCACACCGACCTACGACTGGCGGCGGCCTTCCGCGAGATCCTGGCACAGCGCCGGGAGGACGAGGAACGGGTGCGGCGGCTGCGCTTCCTCAAGGACAACCTGTACGAGCACCCGTCACTGCTGCTTCTGGACCGCATCGAGCGGCACCCCGGCTCCCTGGATCCCCGGCAGGTTGCGGACTGGCAGCGCGTGGCACGGTCAGTGGCCGCGTCCGAGGAATGGTGGCGCCCACTGCTCGAGCAGTGGGAACTCGTGGGCCGCGGCTTCACAGACACCGAGATGCAGAACCGGGCGATCCTCGTGCTGCACGACGCACTCGCAGCCCTCACTCGCGGGGATACGGAGCGTGAAGAAACGGCACATCCGTCCGGACGCGCCCATCTGCGCAGTACGGGGTGAGCGAGATGAAGCTGACACTGTGGCGCCTCGTTCTCGCCCCCGTGACCAGCTGGCGGGCACGTCGTCTGCAACGCGCGCACCCCGGTACACCATTCGACGCAGCCTGGCGCAGCGCACGCATGCTGTCGGCGCCCGACGAGATGGTCTACCGGTTACACGGTCATGCCATGACCCCACTCGAATGCGACAGCGACATGACGGCATGGGAAGACCGATGAGCTCAGGCTCCTTGGGGGACACCAGCGTCGTCCCCCAAGGAGCATCACCTACAGCTCACCGGTCAGGAACCACCTTCCCGGTCACTTCCGGCGGAATGCTGCATCGATGGCGACTCGGGGGTCCAGTCCAGGAGATCCGCGTGTATTGAGCCGTGATGGACTTGCTCGCGTTACCTGTCCGGTGTGCATAGGCAGCTGGCGGCATTGAGTCCGCGACCGGGTCAAGAACCTGGCTTCCGCATCCCCAAGCTGGGCCGTGCCTTCTTGACGGGTTGCCAGTTGATCAGTCGCCCCTCCAAGGTGCCGTCGATGGCACACGCAATGAACCGTCTATGTGCCGTCTGGAACGAGCCGAGCTCGTCTGGCGGTCCCGCCAGGCGAGCAAGTGCGGTACTCACAAACCGGTGATGGTCATCGCCAGCTCACACGCTCCCCATGCGTCATCAGACTCGCATCGAAGGTGCAGGTGATGTCGATGTCCGGCAGAACGTACAACGGCGGTACCACAGTGCCCTGGTAGTCCCCCAGCGCACACACAGCGCGTTGCCAATGCCCGTCCTGCAGGTATCTCAGGGCGCGCTGGTAGACACTGCGCGCACGCTGCCCCTGCAGCACGCGCTCCGGGAGGGCATCCCACTGGATGCCGTGGCGCACCTTGTACAGCGACGCTTCGAAGGCCACTCGCGGTGGCACCACACGCAACCTCTTCCGCGGCCCTGGGAAGCACGAGGCCAGCTGGGCCCACTGCTCATCAGTCAGCGGCGGAGGCACCGCACGACGGTGCTCGTCGAACCACGCCTCAAACGGGCATCCCGCACCCCGTACCGCACCCCGTACCTCCGTGACGGTACGCACCTCAACGTCCAGCAGGTCCAGGAGCTCGAACCGCTGCTCAACGCTCAGCAGGTCCAGGCGACGCCGCACGTCCAGGCCGTTCTCCAGTGCTTCCTTCGCTCGGGCCTCCTGCTGCTGCGCCGCCGCCAGGCGACCCGCGACAGCGTCGCGCAAGTGACGCAGCCGCTGGTCGCTGCCGACGGCGTCGTCTCTGATCTCGGCGAGGGCCGCCACAAGCTCATCCTCGAAACACGATTCGTCGCCGTCTCCTGAGGAGACGGCTCCAGCCAGCGCGACGAGCTTCTTCCTCCTCACCCGTCGACTGCGCTCGATTCGTGCGTCGAGATCCACGAGGCGCGCGCCGAGCGACCTCGTCTGACCGGGAACAAGGCCAAGCCACTCATCCGCTACCACCCGGAGCTGGACACAGTCGGCGAGAAGCTTGGTGATCTCACGCCACACCACGTCCTCAAGCGGGCCCGCCACAATCTCACGACAGCTACAGGGCGGGTCGAAGCGACGGCCGGTACACCGATAGGCGGTGCGGCCGCGGCCTTCCCTGTGCGCCCCGGTGTAGTGATGACCACACAAGGAGACGACCCGGCCCGACAACAGGTAGTCCCTCTGCTCCTCCCGCACGTGGGCGCGACGGGCAAGCTCTTGACGCACCTGCCGAACACGAGCCGCTGGCAGCGGCATCGGTACGGGGATCCGCGCAGCCTCCTCCCGCACCAACGTCCCGTCGGGCCCCCGGCGGACATGGCCGGCCCGGGGATGCCGGGTGAAGCGAAAGACGACGTACCCGTCCAGGGCCGTTTGCCGGAACACACGGGCAAGGTTCTCCCCTGTCCACTGCAGGCCTCGTGCCGTGACGTACCCCAGTGCGTTGAGGCTCTCCGCGGCCTCTGCCGCGATCTGTCCCTCATCGGCGATCAACCAAGCGGCGACTTCGAGCACCTCCACTCCCTGGGCCCGCAGGGTGGGCGCCTCGTTGGATCCCCGCGCCGCCAGCATCAGCCAGAACGGTGCCACTCCCCCGGGCCAGCCACCCGCAGCCAGCTTCATCTCCCGGCCACTCAGGGTGCGCTCCAGGATCAGTATGTGCTCCAGCTCGGCCACGTAGGCGAGCAGGCTCAGCTGGATGCCGAACATGGCGTGCTCGCTGTCGATGCGGCCGTCCGCAGTCGCCACGCGGACTCGCCGCCCTCGGCCGGTCTCGATGTCCGTGGTGTCGTAGACCCAGCGGTGGATCTCCCTCATCGTGCGGCCGATGCGGTCCAGCTTTCCAAACACCACCACGTCGTAGCGACGTTGCACGAGATCCGCGTCGAGCACCGTCAAGTCCGGCCGACGCGCCAACTTCCCCGATACAGCGCCATCGGTATACACCTCGTAGGCATACCGCGCCTTCCCCACTGCGAAGTCAAGCCAGGCAAGGCATTCCTCCAGCTGGGCATCGAGGCCATAACCGCGCAGCTGCTTGGCTGTCGAGACCCGAAGATAAAGGGCTACACGAATGAGGGGGATTTGCGTTTCACCAATCTCGTTCACTCTCCCCAAGTCGAACCAAGCGGCATGAAAGAGCTAGGGGGCGCCGAGCCAACGAGGTACATCCACCGGTCACCCTTCAGGCAGGCAGACGTCCGGATCGACATCCGCCCCGCTATCGCCGAGAAGGATCGCCGTCAACCGCCGCCGCTCCTCCGCACCGAACGGACGCGCTTTCAAAATCACGTTTACTACCGGCGGCCGGCAGCAGCCATCGGTCAGACACTTCTCGACGTGCATCGACTCGCCGCCCCTTTACCGCACACAGGGAGATGGATGGATTCCACTACATAGATCGCTTGCGCAACGGAGAATCGGTTGAGGTGAGCTTCCGGTTCGCTGCCATTGGCATCCACTTCATGCCCACGCACTTCTCGCACTACACGTCTTCGAACCCGTCTGGCACGATGTCGAATGCAAGGCCGGTGGGCGCGAACATAATTCGTTTCCTGTTCGATCCTTACACGTGAAAGGTTCCCGCACCCACGTCAAGCGCGCCGACGGGACGCAGGGCTGACCGGCAAGGGGAGCCAGCGGCAGCGCGCAGGAGCCGGTGCCCGTGGAGTGTGGCAGCTCAGCCGTCCACCCACTGGTCGTTGACGTCGTGGATGCTCCAACCTTGGCCGACAAGCGCCTCCGCGTAAGGCGCGGCATGCTCCCGATGGGTTGCCAGAACGAGCAGGTGGGTGGGGCGGGTTGCCCCCACGAAGATGAGCTGCGCCGCGCGCTGCACGGTCACCTTGGCCCGTTGGATATCTCCCCCGACAAGCAGTTTAAGCGTCTCGTGGACGTCGTGCTTACTGCCTCGCCTGTCCAGGCACTCAAGAAGCAGCGTTGCGGCGTGGGTCTCTCCCTTGGCGCTCTGGATGGACCCGGCCACTGAAGTCACCTGTAGCGTCACATCCGTTTGCTCCCGCTCAGCTATCACGCCCACGACCTCGCTCTCCACGCGTGGTGTGAATGTCAGACCTTCGGCCAATGTGGCGGTGTCCCTGAATGGCGACTGGATGATTTCAGGCACGAGGTCAAGGAGGCGTGCGGTCGCAGAGTTCCAAGCGGATTCATTGACGTCGCAAGCCCCCATGAGCAGATCTCGCAAGACCAGCCGGAGCCGGCCGCCTGCCGTGGCCATGGAGCGTTCGAGCCGGCTCAGCGGCGGTAGGGGGACTGTGAGCGCGGGTCTCAAAGCTGTACGAACCCCTTCCCACAGCTCGGCCACGGCTTCGTGATCGCCGCCGCCGGCCACCCACCGTGCTCCTGCAGTGCGAACGGTACTGATCAGGTCCCTCTGCGCCGGTACTCGTCCGGCTGGAGCATGGTTGGGAAGGTAGCAGCTGAGGGACTGTGGGTACGCGGCCGTCGTTCCCTTGCTCAGCCGCGCGCCGAGCACGCGGGGCGGGTTTCGGACGAGTACCTCACGTGGGACGAGCGCATTTGCCATGCGCTCGAACGCCGGTACGACCTCGAGAACGGAACGGTCGTCGAAGAGGAGGAGGCCGATCTGGGTGTCTCGGCCTGCACCATTGATCCGTTGCCGTCGGCGAAAGGTGAGATCGCTCGCCAAATCCGCGATCTTGGGTCCGAATCTCCGGCTGACGGGCAGCTCCGCGGCCAGTAGGGCTGGAAACGCTGACGCCCTCACGGAACCCGTCGCCCCGTCCGCGAAGATCCCCTGGTTCACGTCCCCCACGCGCTGAACGACGGCACCGGAAGCGAAGACCAGGTCCAGCAGATGTTGTTGCACATCACTGGTGTCCTGCATCTCGTCCAACAGCACGAACGGGAAACGCTCCGCTACCGCTGCAGCGATCGTCGGGTTCCGGGCGAGATACCACTCGGCGATCGCGTACATGTCGTCGTACCGGAACACTCCTTCCTTGGACAACTGCTGCTTCAGACGGACGTACTGCTTGCCAGTGGGAGTCGTTTCCGGGTCGGCAGGCACGCGGCCGCCCGGGCCGGTCACCTTCAGCTTTCCGGCCTCGCAGACGAAGACCCCCTTGGCGGCGATCTCGACCCCATTGCGGCGTCGGCCCAGGAAGTTCCGCAAGGTGGTGAACGCGGGCCGCTCCAGCAGACGCAGGGCCGCGGCCTCGTAGGCTTCGTCATCCACAACCTGCACTTCGTGCCCCAAGGCACGCACGGCCGGCAGGGCGAGATACGTGTTGGTGAAGGACTGAATCGTCCCGATGAAATGGGGATACTGCAGGAACCGCCGGCCAGCGTGAACTGCCATGAGACGGTCGGTGATCTCGTCCTTGGCCGTATTCGTGTGCGAGAGGACGCAGATACCCCGAGTCGGGGACGTCCATGCATTCGCGAGGAGGGCCAGCTTGAGGCCGATCAGCGTCGTCTTGCCGGAACCAGGCGCCGCCTGGAGATCCTGAGAGATCTCGCTCTGCACGAAGTCCCATTGCTCCGTGTATGGCAGGTCAAGGCCAAGCACCTGGGCAAGCGCTTCGACCTTGTCCTTCGCGAGGGCATCAGACCGATAGGAAGTCGTCACCGATTCACCTCGCCGCAGATGTGGTCGAACGCGTCAACGAGGTAGGGCGGGAGGTCGCCTTCCGTCAGCGTCGTGGATTCCAGAAGGTCAGCTGCGTGTTGTGCCGTGATGGTCTTACTGGCGTTGCTCAGTTTCAGGGGTTCGTAGATCCGAAGGGCGACGGCCTCCAGCGAGGCCCCGTTTGCCTGCCAGGTCTCCACCTCCTGCCGCGCGGCATCGGTCAGTGTCTTGAGCTTTTCAGCGCCTGGCCACGAACTCTCGGAGGAACGTGCGGCACGGACCGCTTGGTGCATGAGGATGGCCATGGGCCAGGACGCCACCGCGAGGTCGTATTCCAGAGTCCAGTGATCCGAGACGCAAGTCTTCACCGGGCCGTCGTCACCGACCTTGAGTCCGGAGACGTGCTTGTCAATCTCCGCCTGCGTCATGTCCGCCGAGCAGCGCAGCTTGCCCCTCATCTCAGCGGGGGTGTCCTTCGGCACAAGGTCCCGGTCCCGGATACAGACCACAGGGACGGGAATCTGTCGGCCCTGCCGTTGGAAGATCCTGCTGTAGCGGAACAGGCCCACGTGCCCAACGTTCACGACGCTGATGCCGTGCTCATTGAACGATCGACCCATGGCCCTTGCAAGGGCCGGCAGGAAGATAGCCTCAGCATCACCCTCGACAACGGCGACGCCGCGGGCAAAGAACATGTTCGCCTTGGTCACGTCCAGGAAACGGGACAAGAAGGCATAGTCTCCGTCGTCCAGTCGGGTGCACTCTGGTGCCAGACTGAAGGTGCGGCCGCGGGCAACCAAGGTGAGGGACTCGACCGGCATGGCCGAGGCCAGGTTGGGACTGTGTGTGGTGAGGATGACCTGGACGGGAGCCGTGCTCGATTCCTCGGTCTCTTCTGCCCGCTCGCGCAGCAGGTCCATGATTCGGGTTTGTAGCTGTGGGTGCAGGTGTGCTTCCGGCTCCTCAATGAGCAGTAGCGGCGCGATGTCGCCCTTCCCGAGCAGCAGGAGCTCCGCGGCCATGAACAAGGCATTGTTGTAGCCCAGGCCCCGTCGGGTCCATTCGTCGGAGGCCGAGAACAAGGCCAGCTCCAGCCGCTCCAGCGCCCTGGGCAGCGTTGCGTCGCCGGCAACCCCGATCTTCCCTCGAAGTACGTCCGAGCCAATCGCAAACTTCTGCAGGTAGGCGGTGTTGATGTCTTCTCGGGCCGCAGCGACGGCGGCGTTCTGCCCGATGTGATGTTCGGCGCGGCGGAGAATCCCTACGAGGGTGGAAGCCGAGTCGTTCTCCGCGTCGAAGTCGTCCTTGCCCTGGTCCTTCATGGCCGGGTAGCTGGCCAGGATCTGAGACAGCCGAGACCCCCGGCCCGACCTGAGTTCAGCCTCGGCGTCTCGAAGCGGGCGAAGGTAGGTGGCTTTGAGAAGCTCGCGCGCCGCCCCATCCAGTGCGGGGCCCTTTCCTTCGGGTCCTGTGCGCGTGGTCACCGACACACGGTTTCTCAGCGGGTCCATGAGCTGGGCCTTGAAGGACACGTACAGGACGGCGTTCCCCTGACCGTCGTTCGTGAGCAACTCCAAAAATGCGGCCTGCTCATCTGTGGAGAGGTTCTCGAACCGGCAGGTGATGGTGAACGTGTCCTCGCGGCCGCTGTCGCCCGCATGGAAGTCGTCCCGCGATATCCGGTAGAAGTCTGCCGCCGCAGTCTGCAAGCACAGGCGGATCGCGTCGACGATCGCGGTCTTCCCGCTGTCGTTCTCCCCCACCAGGACATTTGTCCCGGGGCTGAACGAGATGTCCAGCGATTCGTCCGGCCCGTCACCGTCTAAAGCTGCTACGCCAAATATTCTGAAGTTCTCGGCACGCAGTCGCGCCAGGTACATGGCCGCCCCCGTCGAAGAGGTCCGCACCAGAGTCGGCGCAGGCGAAGTGAAGCGCCTCCCCACCCGTAAGCGGACTACCCACCGATCATATGCTCAGCCGTACAGCTGGTGGGGGAGATCTCGGCTCCACGCATAGTGGGTAGTCGCTGCCTGCGACACCGAGTCAGCGGCCGGGTCGAAAGCCTGGCCTCCACATCCCCGGCTAAGCCTCGATCCACCGAGGGGCGCCTTGTGGATAAGGCTCGTGAAAGTAAGAACGTGCCTTGTGACCTGCGATGATGGGAGTTCTTGAGGCTTCCAGCACGCACAATCAGCAAGGCACTTCTGAGATGCAAGTTTCTCATACACCAGCGGCGGTCTCGGCTGCGTTCGATGACCGGAGTCTGGTCGCGCATGCTGGGCTGGTTTCGGTGATGTGGCTGGCCGAGCGGTGCGGTCTGTCCCGGCTGGTGACGGAGAAAGTGAAGCTGACCCGGGCAAAGAACGGTGCGGGTGCGGCAGCGGACGCCAAGGTCACCAGCATCGTGGGCGGCATGGCCGCAGGCGCGGACAGCATCGACGACCTCGACGTGCTGCGCCACGCTGCTATGCCGACTGTGTTCCGAGGGTCCGCGCCCCGTCCACCCTGGGCACCTTCCTCCGCTCCTTCACCCATGGTCATGCCCTGCAACTCCACGCTGTCCACAGAAGGTTCCTCGGTGAACCGGCTGCGCGCACCCCGTTGCTGCCCGGCTCCGGAGAGAAGGCGTTCATCGACGTCGACTGCCGAGTAGCCGAGGGGATTCTCACCCCTCGGTTCTCTCGACTCGGAGATCATTTACGGGGCGGCCCTTGGGGCCGACTCCCTAGTCGGCCCCGCGCCCCCGGCGAGAGTCAGCTGAACGACGGGATGACGTGGGAGCCGTACGCGTCGATGGTCGTCTCCCGGGCGTCGTGCATGTTGTAGACGGCGAACTGGTCGACGCCGAGGTCCCTCAGGTGCTGGAGTTTCTCGATGTGGGCCTCGGCGGGGCCCAGGAGGCAGAAGCGGTCGACGATCTCGTCGGGGACGAAGTCGGCGGACGGGTTCCCGGCGCGGCCGTGGTGGCTGTAGTCGTAGCCCTGGCGGGACTTGACGTACTCGGTGAGCTCCTCGGGGACCATCGAGGAGTGCTCGCCGTAGCGGGAAACCAGGTCGGCGACGTGGTTGCCGACCATACCGCCGAACCAGCGGCACTGGTCGCGGGCGTGCTCCAAGTCCTCACCGACGTAAGCGGGGGCCGCCACGCAGATGGTGATGGCATCCGGGTCCCGGCCGGCAGCGGCGGCGGCCTCGCGGACCGACTTGACCATCCACTCGGTGAGGTAGAGGTCGGCAAGCTGGAGGATGAACCCGTCGGCCTTCTGCCCGGCCAGGGCCAGCGCTTTGGGGCCGTACGCGGCCATCCAGACGGGCAGCTTCCCGTCCTTGATCCACGGGATCCGCAGCGCCTTGCCGTCGACAGTTGCCTCACGGCCCTCGGCGAGGTCGCGGATCACTTCGATGGCCTCTCCCAGCCGGGCCAGGGTGTTGGGCTTGCGTCCCGCGACGCGCATCGCCGAGTCGCCGCGCCCGATGCCGCAGACGGTCCGGTTGCCGAACATGTCGTTGAGGGTGGCGAAGGTGGAGGCGGTGACCTCCCAGGTGCGGGTGCCCGGGTTGGTGACCATGGGACCGACGACGAGGTGTTCGGTGTGTTCGAGAATCTGGCTGTAGATGACGAACGGCTCCTGCCAGAGCACCGCCGAGTCGAAGGTCCAGCCGTAGCGGAAGCCGTTGCGCTCGGCGCGGCGCATCAGGCCGACGACGGCCGAGGCGGGCGGGTCGGTCTGGAGGACGAGTCCGAAGTCCATGACGGGTGCTCCTAGTCCAGGTACTGACAGGTGGCGCGCGGGGTGTACATTCCGTGACCGGCCCGACCGGTGAACTTCCTTCCGTCGATGACGACTTCACCGCGCGAGAGAACCGTTTCTACCCGGCCGGTGATGCGCTTTCCTTCATACGCCGAGTAGTCCACGTTCATGTGATGGGTCTCGGCGGAGATGACCTGCTCGGCGTGCGGATCGTAGAGGACGATGTCGGCGTCGGAACCCGGCGCGATGGTGCCCTTCTTCGGGTAGAGGCCGAACATCCGGGCCGGGGTCGCGCAGGCGATCTCGATCCAGCGGCGGCGGGTGAGGTGACCGTCCAGGACGGCCTGGTGGAGGAGGTCCATACGGTTCTCCACCCCCGGCAGCCCGTTCGGGATCTTCGAGAAGTCCCCGCGTCCCAGCTCCTTCTGACCGCGGAAGCAGAACGGGCAGTGATCGGTGGAGACCACCTGAAGGTCGTTGGTCCGCAGCCCCCGCCACAACGCCGCCTGGTGCTCCCTGGGGCGCAGGGGGGTGGAGCAGACGTACTTCGCGCCCTCGAAGTCGGGCTCCTCCAGGTTGTCGGTGGAGAGGAACAGGTACTGCGGGCAGGTCTCCCCGAAGACGGGCAGCCCCTTGTCCCGGGCGGCGGCCAGCTCGGCCACGGCCTCCTCGGCCGAGACGTGGACCACGTAGAGCGGGGAGCCGGCCACCCGGGCGAGCTGGATGGCACGGTGGGTGGCCTCGGCCTCCAGGAGGACCTTGCGGACCTCGCCGTGGTGGCGGGGGTCGGTCTCCCCGCGCGCCAGGGCCTGTTCGATGAGGACGTCGATCGCGATGCCGTTCTCAGCGTGCATCATGATCAGCCCGCCGTTGCCGGAGGCCCGCTGCATGGCACGCAGGATCTGCCCGTCATCCGAATAGAAGACCTCCGGATACGCCATAAACAATTTGAACGAACTAACGCCTTCTTCGACGAGTCCGTCCATTTCCTTGAGTGTGTGTTCATTGACGTCCGACACGATCATGTGGAATGCGTAATCGATCGCGCATTTTCCATCGGCCTTGGCGTACCAGGCGTCCAATCCCGCCCGGAGCGAATGCCCTTGTGACTGCACCGCGAAATCAATGATCGTCGTCGTCCCACCCCAGGCTGCGGCTCGCGTCCCGGTCTCGAACGTGTCCGACGCGAAGGTTCCACCGAACGGCAGCTCCATGTGCGTGTGCGCGTCGACCCCACCCGGGATCACATACTTCTGGGAGGCATCAATCACGCGATCGGCAGTCCAGTCCTGGCTACCCGTGGTCGCCATCGCCACGACACGGCCGTTCTCGATCAGAACATCCGCGTGCAACTCTTCGGCAGCAGTAATCACAAGGCCACCGGTAATGAGAGTTCGAGTCATGTCTGAGAAATCCCTTCCCCTCGCAATGCGGGACTCGGAAGGCCGCCGACCGGAACGCCGCAATGAAGGCGGTGTACCGGTCGGCGGCAGAAGCCAGTACGACGCCAGCAACCCACGCCGCTACGCCTTGCGTCGTTCACCCCGCGACACGGGTGCACGCGGCGTCCGCACCCACTAGGTCTCCGAGTCGCCGTGAAGATCTCTGGTCACGCGAGCCAATGAAACCCTTGAAGGAGGTGACGCCCTCCGACACCAGCAGGTCCATCTCCTTGAGCGACGACTCGTTCACATCGGAGAGGATCATGTGGAAGGCGTAGTCGATGGCACAGTTGCCGTCGGCCTTCGCGTACCAGGCATCGAGCCCTTCGCGGACCGCGCGGCCCACGGACTGGATGGCGAAGTCGACGATCGTGGTCGTGCCGCCCCAGGCGGCCGCGCGGGTGCCGGTCTCGAAGGTGTCGGCGGCGTAGGTGCCGCCGAACGGCATCTCCATGTGCGTATGCGCGTCGACACCGCCGGGGATGACGTATTTGCCGGTGGCGTCGATCCTCCGGTCGGCGCTCCAGCTCTCGGCCGCGTCGGTGCCGTGCGCCGCGAGTGCGGCGATGCGGCCGCCCTCGATGAGTACGTCGGCATGGATTTCGTCGGACGCGGTGATGACGAGACCACCGTGGATGACGGTGCGGCTCATGTACCCCTCCTCACTCTGGCGGAATGGGTCTACGCACGTAGACATGGTGCGTGGTGAAGAACGTAGAAGTGGGTTACCCACTGTGGCAATACCGCTGCGGCTAACCGCTGAAGACGTTTCTGTTTCACCCGCCTGGCACTCCACCGGCCCACAGCACGACGCGGCGCGGCGCCGTTCCCGGGTGGGGAGCGGTGCCGCGCCGCGTCGCGTACGTGCGCCGCCGACGGCGACGGGTGACGTTCGAGGGGCCCTGGCTAGCGTTTGACGCGGATCAGCTTCCTGTTGGCGAACTCGTCCATGCCGTACCTGCCGAGTTCACGGCCGATCCCGGACCGCTTGATGCCTCCGAAGGGGAGCTCGGCAGCGGTGCCGGGGGCGTCGTTGATGTACACCATCCCGGCTTCCAGGCGGTCGGCGATTCGCAGCGCTTGCTCCTCGTCGTCGCACTGGACGACCGCGCCGAGGCCGTACGGGCTGTTGTTGGCGAGCGCGATCGCCTCTTCCTCGTCGGCCACTCGGTGGATGAGCGCGACGGGGCCGAACAGTTCCTCGTGGAAGGCGCGCATCCGGTCGGTCACCCCGGTGAGGACCGTCGGCTCGTACCAGGCGCCGGGTCGGTCGATGCGGTGGCCTCCGGTGAGGACCGTCGCGCCGTGTGCCACCGCGTCGTCGACCTGGGCGGCGAGACCCTCGACGGCGGCGACGGAGGAGAGCGGGCCCAGGAAGGTGGCGGGGTCGGTGGGGTCGCCGGGCTCGACCGTCCGCACCGCGGCGGTGAACTGCTCGACGAACGCGTCGTGTTGCTCGTCGAGGACGATGATGCGCTTGGCGGCGTTGCAGGCCTGGCCCGCATTGCCGAACCGGCCGATGAAGGCCTGCTGGACGGCGCGGGTCAGGTCGGCACCGCCGAGCACGAGGAAGGGGTCGGAGCCGCCGAGCTCCAGTACGACCTTCTTCAGGTGCCTTCCGGCGATCTCGGCGACCGCGGCCCCCGCCCGCTCGGAGCCGGTCAGCGAGACGCCCTGCACCCGCGGGTCCGCGATGACGTCTGCCACCTGCTCGTCGGAGGCGAAGAGGTTGATGTACGCGCCCTCGGGCAGGCCCGCGTCACGGAAGATCTGCTCCATGGCGAGCGCGGACGCGGGGCACTGGGGGGCGTGCTTGAGCAGGATCGTGTTGCCCAGCATCAGATTGGGTGCCGCGAACCGGGCGACCTGGTAGTAGGGGTAGTTCCACGGCATGATCCCCAGGAGCGGCCCGACCGCCTCCTTGCGGACGACGGCGGTGCCGCCCGCGACGACGGCCAGTTCCTCGTCGGCGAGGAAGGCGGCGCCGTTGTCGGCGTAGTAGCGGTAGATCGACACGACGATGTCGATCTCGATCCCGGCCTGTGTGACGGGCTTGCCCATCTCCTGAGTGATCAGGGCGGCCAGGTCGTCCCTGCGTTCGGCGTGCAGATCGGCGACGCGGTGCAGCAGGGCGGCCCGGTCCTCGACGGGGCGCCCGCGCCAGTCGGTCTGCGCGGCGGCGGAGGCGGCCAGGGCCTGGGCGATCGATACGTCGGTGGCCTGCGGGTAGTGCCGGACCGTCGCTCCGGTGGCCGGGTCGACGATGGCGTACTGAGTGGTGGTCATGGCGTGTACTCCCTTACGGCAGGGGAATGTTCTGGTCGACGACGACGTGGATGACGGCTGGCCTGCGCTCGTCCGTCACGGCCTTGAGCGCACGCTCGACGGCCCCGGCCGCCTGGTCGTCGGCGGTGACGGTCTCACCGTGGGCGCCGAAGGCACGCGCGTAGGCGGCGAAGTCGGGGTTGGCGAGCTGGGTGCCGCTGATCCGGCCCGGATAGTGGCGTTCCTGGTGCTCGCGGATCGTTCCGTACTGCCGGTTGTCCATCAGGATCACGAGAAAGGCCGCACCGTACTGCACTGCCGTGGCGATCTCCTGACCATTCATCAGGAATTCGCCGTCGCCCGCGATGGCGACGGTCAGCCTGCCGGGGCTCTCCAGTGAGGCGGCGAGGGCGGCCGGGACGCTGTATCCCATGGAGCCGTTGCGCATGCTGAGCTGACTCGGGAAGACCCGGGTCGGCAGATAACGCTGGGCCCAGATGCAGTGGTTGCCGGCGCCGAAGGTGTAGACGGCGTCGTCGGGGAGCCGTTCGACGAGTTCGGCGACGACGCTCGTCATGTGGGCGGTGCCGGGTGCGGTCGCCGGGAGCCCGGCGCCGGTGCGGGCCTCGGCGGGCAGTGCGGCGTGCCGGGCCTGCTCCTCGCGGGCCTCGGCGGTCCACTGCGTCCAGTCGGGGTGACCGGTCAGGTCGAGGCCGGCCAGGGCTTCGGTGAAGGTGCCGGGGGCTGCGAGTATCTGCCGGGTGAGGGCGCCGCTGCGACCGCGCAGGGTGACATCGATGTTGGCGACGACGGTGGTGCACGACGGGGACTGGCGCAGCGTGTAGCCGTCGCTGGGCACGTCGGTCAGTACGCCGCCGACGCAGAGCAGCAGATCGGCTTCCTCGACCCGGCGGGCCAGCGAGTCGAGCCGCCCGTATCCCAACTGTCCTGTGTTGACCGGCGAGTCGAAGGGAACCCGGTCGGAGGCCCGCCAGTCCTGGGCGACCGGAATGCGGTGGCGCTCGGCGAAGGCGGTGAGCCGGGCGGCGGCGCCGGGCGTCCAGCGGGGGCCGCCGGTGAGGATGAGCGGACGTTCGGCGCGGACGAACAGCTCGCGCAGCGCGTCGAGTTCGGCGGGGGCGACGCCGCCGTCCGTCACCGGGACGACCGGGTGGAGCTCCGGCGGTGCGGGGCGGGTGATGATGTCCTCGGGCAGCCCGACGACGACCGGCCCGGGACGGCCCGAACGGGCGGCGAAGAAGGCCTCGGCGACCAGTTCGGAGGCGCGCTCCGGCTGGTCGAGGAGGAGGACGCGCTTGGCCTGCGTACCGAACCAGGCACGCGGGTCGAAGTCCTGGAAGGCCTCACGGTCGCGGTGGTCGCTCGGGATCAGGCCGACGAACAGAACGAGCGGTGTGGCGTCCTGCCAGGCGGCGTGGACGGCCACATAGGCGTTGGCGGCGCCGGGGCCGCGGGTGACCATGGCGACGCCGGGCTCACCGGTGAGCTTTCCGTGCGCCTCCGCCATGTAGGCGGCACCGCCCTCGTGGCGGCAGACGACGGTGGTGATGTCGGAGTCGTGCAGTCCGTCGAGGAGGTCGAGGTAGCTCTCGCCGGGGACGGCGAAGACACGCCGGACCCCGTGCAGGGCAAGGGACTCGACGATGGCGTGACCGGCGGAACGGGTGCGGGCGGAGCCGGCGCCGGGGCGTGCGGAAGCGGGTGACATGACGGTCACGGACGGGTCCTTCGGGGAGGTGCGGCGCAACTGCGGATACGGATGCGCTCGGCGGGTCCCTCAGTATCGGAAGCCATCGGTCATGCCGTCCAATACACAAATAGCAACTCGACCATAACCATTGAGCATGAAAGCCAGGTGGCGTACGACGTGGCCACCGGGCGAGGGAATCTGCCGGGCGGCACGGAACCGGTCCGGGCCGTGGACGGGGCCCAGTCGGGGCGGTCCCGGCACCGCGCCGGGCAAGGCACGGCAGAGACAACTACGAGAGCTTCGCGTCGCACCGCGACAGGTCGACAAGGGTCTTCGCCGCGTGGGCCACCCGCGGCAGCGGTGAGCGGAAGGCGGTCGCGTACGCGCCGCTTCGGCAAGGGTCGGCGCATACAGCATCGGCTTCGGCTCCCCCACCACGCGGCAGGAGTTCGCACCTCGTCCTCGCCCGCAGACGGCACCGCGAATCCGCGCGCTTCCGCGGAACCGTCAGGGCCGCGGGGGCGCCGGGATCACGGCGTCCCCCTGTCCCACGAGAAAGTCCCGCAGCCGCACCGCCGTCGCGCGAATGGTGTCGGCCGCGAAGTGCCCCGGCAGCCAGGCCACATGGAGTGGCACCTGAAGCACCTCCCTGCGCCCGGCCCCTTCCGCCGTGATCCACAGCGCATGCGCCCCGTAACGCGGCAGATCCGTGCTGACCCCGATCCCGTGCCCTGCCACCGCGAGTGCCTCCACGGTCGGGCCGTCCTCGCATTCGGTGAGCCGCTCGGGTGCGAGATGTGCCGCGCCGAGGGCGTTGTCGAGTACGGCGCGGCTGACGCTCGAGCGCGAGTGGGCGAACAGCCGGTCGCCGCAGATCTCGGCGAGGCCGATCTCCGTGCGGCCCTCCTCGGCCCAGGGGTGACCGGGGGCGACATGCGCCTTCAGCGCGGTGCCGCCGAGGTCGACGGTCTCGAAACCCTCGACCATCGGCGTCGGGGACACGATGAAGTCCGCCTCGTCCAGGAGTTCGTCGTTGAGCGCGAAGTGGCCGGCCTGCCGGGTGATCAGCGGCGGATCACCCGGACCCGTCGTGGCGATGAACGGCGCGAGGAAGCCCCGGATGGTTGCCGCCGTCGCGGCGACCGTCAACTGCGCGACCCGCCCGGAGCGGAGCCCCTCGACCGCGGCCTCCATCTGGCGGGTCTCCGCGATGACCCGACGGGCGAGGGGGACGAAGGCGCGTCCGGAGGCGGTCAGCGCCAGCCGGTTGCCGCGCGGCTCGAAGAGCGTCATCCGGACCTCGCGCTCCAGCGTCTTGAGCTGACGGCTCAGTCCCGGCTGGGCGACATGGAGGGTGGCAGCGGCGGAGGTGATGGTCCCGGCCTCGACGACGGCGAGGAAATAGAGGAGGCGCCGGTAGTTCATCGGCCGATGATAGCGACACCGAAAGATAACAGAATGATGACTGGTCTGGTCCAAATGTTGAGTGCGGTTCATGCGCTCGTCCCGTACGCGGCGTGGTCCGATCACCACCGACGGCAAGTCTCGGACGCATCGCCGGACGCCCCCGATGTCCGGTGTCCACCGACCGATCCGGGAGGATCACGTGTCCCTGTCGCGCTCCGCGCGTACGATGCTGGCCGCCGCCACCGTCACCGCCGTCGCACTGCCGCCGGCCACCACAGCCGCCCACGCCCAGGGGTCCGCGGCCGCAGCCGCTGCCCCGTACGCCGGTCTGCCGTCCGGTACCAAGCAGGCCAAGACCCTGGTCATCGGTATCGACGGCGCCACCTTCGACGCCTTCTCCCGTGCCGACGTACCGCACATCGAGCAGCTGATGGCCAAGGGCCTGACCGCACGAAGCAACCTGTACGCCAACCCGATGGCCCCGACCGTCTCCGGTGCCGGCTGGTCGTCCATCGCCACAGGCGTCTGGCCCGACAAGCACAATGTGAAGGACAACAACTTCACTGCCCCCGACTACGGCCAGTACCCGGACTACGCGACCCGGCTGGAGACCGCCGACCCGGCCACGTCCACCCTGGTCGTCGGCACCTGGAGCCCGATCCCGCAGATCGTCTTCGGCGCGAAGACCGATCTGCGGATCGCGGGCGGCAACGACGAGGGCACCACCGCGAAGGCCGAGGACTACCTCGCGCACGGCAACCCCGACTCCACGTTCGTCCACCTCGACGAGGTCGACGGCGCCGGTCACAGCTCCGGCTCCGCGAGCGATGCCTACCTCAAGGCCCTGAACACCGCCGACGCACAGGTCGGCCGGCTGCTCGACGCCGTGACCTCGCGGCCGACGTACGCCGATGAGGACTGGCTGGTCGTCGTCACCGCCGACCACGGCCACACCCCCACCGGCGGCCACGGCGGCAACACCCCGCTGGAGCGCGGCACGTTCGTGATCGCCCGGGGCAAGGGCATCGAGCCCGGTTCGGTACGCGACGACGTCAAGATCACCGACATCGCGCCCACCGTCCTGCGCCACGAGGGCGTCGCCACCGACCCCGCCTGGAACCTCGACGGCACCTCGCTCGCCGAGCTGAAGCCGGACGCCTTCGACGCGCTGCGCGGCTCGCTCCGTACGCCCGTCGACGAGACCGGGCTCCCGGCCGACGCCAAGGGGTGGACGAACACCGCGCCCGATGGCTGGTCCATCGACAACTCGAAGATGCCGGCCGGTGGTGTCACCGAGTGGCGCGGCTGGTCCTTCGCCACCGACGAGTTCTGGACCAACGCCGAGCGCGGCCAGGGCCGCGAGACGAACGTCCGCGCCCGCAATGTGTTCGCGGTCGCCGACTCCGACGAGTGGGACGACAAGACACACGACGCCGGACAGTTCGACTCCACCCTGGTCAGCCCGGCGTACAAGCTGAACGGGACGGCGAAGGCGACCGTCTCGTACGCCACGGACTATCGCGTCGACGGTCCGCAGACCGGCGATGTGTATGTGGCGTACGACGGTGGCGCCCCGCAGCTCGTGAAGTCGTACCGGAGCGACGCCAACACCGTCGAGCGCCTTGAGCTCGCTGTCCCGGCGGGCGCGAAGTCGGCCCGGCTGAGTTTCCGCTACACCGGTACGAACAGCGCCTTCTGGACCGTCGACCAGGTCGCCGTCGGCCAGCCCGACCCGCCGTCGCAGCTCGCCGTCACCTCGTTGGAGGCCGACACCGAGCTGCTGGGGCGGCCCGGCTCCGACGCGGCCTGGAAGATCACCGCGAACGGTGTGGTGAAGACCGCGCAGGGCAAGCCCGTGAAGGGCGCGAAGGTCACGGCCCAGCTGACGGCCGGCGGCAGGGTCCGGAAGCTGACCGGCACCACGAAGAAGGACGGCTCGGTGCGCTTCAGGGCCACCGTGCGCCAGGGCGTCGCCGAGGCCGCGCTGACCGTCACCGATGTGCGCTACCAGCACCTCGCGTACTACGGCGAGCTCGACCCGGTCCGCACCCTGGACCTCTCCCGCCCCACCGGCCACCGGGGCTGACCGACCGGCCGGGCCCCGGCCTCACCGACCGGGGCCCGGCCGCAACACGCATATGCCGGAAACCGGCCCCGGCCATGCCGCTCCCGCGCCGGGTTACCGTGGCAGTTCCCGCCGGTGCGGCCTCCACAGGCCGCCGGGGCACACAGCACAGCGGCCCCCCAATCCACTGTGCGCTGCGCACAGGTTCCCGCTCCCGGGCCTGTCTACTGTGCCGCCATCCCCACCCACTGAGTGGCGAGTCGGTCGGTACGAAAGCCTGGAGGACAGCCGGTGAGCGCGACAACTGCACGTTCCGGTGCAACCGGAGAACCCCTGGAACCGGGGCCGGGCAAGGTCGAGGCCGCCGGGCTCCGCCCCGTCGGCTCCTACTTCGAGGCCATGCCGTTCGGCCGCGCCCATGTCCTGGCGGCGCTGGCCTTGTTCATGGCCTTCGTCATCGAGTCGTGGGAGCAGCTCGCCCTTGTCTATGTCTCCGACGATCTCGGTGACGCGTTCTCCATCGACGCGGGCCGGATCGGCTGGGTGCTCTCCGCCGTCGCGCTCGGCATGATTCCGGGTGCGCTGGTCTGGGGGCCGGTCTCGGACCGGATCGGCCGGCGCGCGGTGTGTCTGTGGAGCCTGTCCGCGTACGGAGTCATCGCGCTGGCCAGTGCCTTCTCGCCGAACTTCACGGTCCTGCTGGTCACCCGGGTGCTGTCGGGTCTGGCGCTCGCCGGGATCTACACGGTCACCTTCCCGTACTTCCTGGAACTGCTGCCGTCCCGGATGCGTGGCCGGGCCGCGGTCTATCTGTCGATCGGCTGGCCGATCGGTGTGCTGGCCGCGGTCGGCGTGACGCAGCTGCTGGCCGGCCTGGGCTGGCATGTGGTGGCCATCGCCTCGGCCCTGGCCGGGCTCTGGGTGTTCGCGATCCGCGCCTGGGTGCCGGAGTCCCCGTACTGGCTGGCCGCGCAGAACCGGCATGACGACGCGGCGGCCGTGCTGCGCAGGCTGGGTGCCGACGTCCCCGCCGGCACCCGCTTCGAGGTCGTCGCCCCCGAGCGGGCCGGGCGCCCGGCGGAGCTTCTGCGCGGCAGGCTGCTGCGGATCACGCTGCTGATGCTCGTCGTGAACTTCACCTTCAACTGGGGATACTGGGGTCTGCAGACCTGGCTGCCGACATTGCTCCAGGACAAGGGCCTGAGCATGTCGGCAAGCCTCGGCTTCGTCGCCCTCAGCGCGCTGTTCATGATCCCCGGCTATGTGTCCGCGTCACTGCTGACCGGACGCTTCGGCCGCAAGAAGGTCTTTCTGCCCTACGTCGCGCTCGCCGCGGTCAGCGGAATCCTCTTCGCCTACTCCGGCTCGATGACGGAGCTGTACATCACGAACTTCGCGCTCTCCTTCTTCAGCCTCGGCGCCTGGGGCGTGTGGAACACCTGGAACGGTGAGTTCTTCCCGACCGCGCTGCGCGGAACGGGGTACTCCTGGGCCACCGCCGCCCAGCTGGTCGCCACGTCCCTCGCCCCTTCGGTGGTCGGCTTCCTCCTGGCGCAGGCGACCGGGTTCTCGACGACCATCCTGTTCATCACGGCCTTCCTGGTGGTGGCGCTGCTCTTCGCCGCTCCGCTGCCCGAGACGGAGGGCCGGGACCTGGAATAGGTCTCCTCGTACCAGCCCGGCGGGCGGTTTCCACAGCGCGGCGCCCCAGGGCCTGATGGCAGGATGATGCAGGTGAGACTCGGTGTGGACGTAGGGCGTACAACGACGGTCGCCGTTCTTGTCGGCCCCGGCGGCGCCACGTCGGCCCACGCCGTGGTCGACTCGTCGGCCTCCCTCGACCGTTCGCTGCGCGATGTCCTCGACGCGCTGGCTCCCCTCACGAACGCCCCGTACGAGCGTATCGAGGTCGTCTGTCTCACGACCGATCTCGACCGCACGCCCTACACCCCGTCGCCCGTGGCCGTGCTGCGCATATCGCCTCCCAGCCATCCCGCGCTCGGCCCGTCCCCGCACCCGGGCGGGCTGACCCGCGTGGTCGCTGGCGGGTCCTCGCTCACCGGCCGGCCGCTCGCGCCGCTGGACCGGGCCGGGGTCGAGGCGTTCGCCCGGGACGCAGCGGCTGCCTCGATCACCTCGTTCGCACTGTGCGCGGCCGGTTCGCCCGCCCGCCCGGAACCGGAACTGACCGCGGCCTCCGTGATCGCCCGCCACCTGCCCGGTGCGCACATCACCCTCTCGTACGAGATCGGCTCCCCCGGTCTGCGTGAGCGCGAGAACGCCGCGGCCGCCAATGCCGCGCTCGGCCACTGGGCCGAGCATCTGACCACCACCGCCGAACGAGCACTGCGCGCCCGTGGCATCACCGCCCCGCTGTTCTTCGCCCGGGACGACGCCGGTCTCGTCTCCGCCGAGTACGTCCGCCGTTACCCGGTGATCGCCACGGTCTCCGCCACGGCCTGCGCCCTGCGCGGCGCCGCGCTGCGGGCCGGCGCCGAGCGGGCGGTCGTGGTGGACGCGGCCGGTTCCTCGATCCGCTGCTCGACGGTCACGGACGGCGAGCTGGAGGCGGGGGACGCCGGCCCGGGGCCCGGCGGGCTCTGGATGGATGTGGGCAGGCCCCGTCTGGACACCCTGCCGTTCGGCGGCGAGGAGCTGCCCGCCGACGCACGGCCCCGGGTCGACGCGCTGGTGGCCGGGATGCTGGAGCGCTCGCCGGGCAGCACGGTGCTGTACGCGGGCGGCGCGGCCCCGCACTTCGGCGGTGCCCCTGATGCGATCGCGGCGGCGGCGTACGGTGCGGCGCGCGCGGACACCCGGGTGGAGCTGGAGCAGGTGGTGGTCGCACCGGGCCGGGCGGAACTGGACCGGCTCATCGGGCTGGCCCGTGACCAGGCCCTGGCGCGGGTCGTGTCGGCGGGTGCGGCGCCGGGCGGGGCCCGGGTGGCACGTGCGGTCCACACGCCCGTCTCGTATCTGCCGGGCGGGGTGCACCGCATCAGGGTCCGGGCCGTGGGCGCACCCGCGGGAGCGATGTCATGAGCGACGTATCGCTCCGGGTGGACGCGGCCGTGCTGGAGCGGCTGGCGGCCGGGGCGCTGGTGCTGGCGGCGGGCACGGCGGAGTCGGCATTCCGGGTGGCGCTGGACTGGGCGCGGGCGTCGGTGGCCGCGCACGGGCCGGTGCGGCTGCTGGCCCCCGACGAGCTGAGCGGGCTGCGGCTCTGCGTGACCGTCACCCTGGTCGGCTCATCGGCGGCCCTCGCCGAGCAGCTGCCGACGGGTGCGGAGACGGTTCGGGCGGTGCGTGCCCTGGAACGGCTGCTCGGCGCCCGGGCGGACGCGGTCGTCGCGCTGAACACGGCTGCGGAGAACGCCCTGCTTTCGGTGGCCGCCGCGGCGGACTGCGGGCTCCCGCTGGTCGACGGCGACGGTTGCGGGCGGGTGCTGCCGCTGCTGGAACAGTCGACGTTCACACTGGCCGGAGTGGCCGCGGCACCGCTCGCGCTGGCGACCCCTTCGGGCGATGTGGTCGTGGTGGAGTCCGCGGGCGGACGCGTGGAGGACCTGGTGCGGCCGCTGGTTCCGGCGGCGGGCGGCTGGGCAGTGGCCGTCTGCTACGCGATGCCGGGCGAGGTCCTGGCCGGTTGTGTGGTGCCGGGCACGGTGAGCAGGGCGATCCGCGCGGGCACGGCGGCGCCCCGCGATCTGTTCGCACCCTGGTCGCTGCGACGGCTGTGCCGGGGCCGGATCACGGCCGTGGAGCACCCGGCGGACGAGTACGGCTACGGGGCGCCGGAACCGTACAGCCGGCTCGCCGGCCCTGAGGCATCCCCGTGGCCCGCGCTGCCGTCGCGCCCGACGAGCGTGCTGGTCACCGAGACGGAGGGGCTCGGCCGCCACTTCCGTCTGGAGGCGCACAACGAGGTGCTGCTGGCGCTGGCGGACGGGGCGCCGGTCGCCGCGGCCCCGGACCAGATCCTGATCCTGTCGGCCTCCGCCGACCGGCGCGTGGTGGACGTGGAGCGGGCGGTGCCGGGCGTGGAGGTCGAAGTGGTGGTCATCCCCGCCGCGCCCGCCTGGCACACACCCGAGGGCCGTCGGCTGGCCCATGCGGGCGCGGTCGATCCGCACGGCACACAGGAGGACGCATGGTGAACCGACCATCCGGCCGCCCGGTCCGCGAGGGCGCGCTCACCGTCGCGGAACTCGTCCAGCAGGGACGGCTCGCCGGGGTCCGGATGTCCGGGGCGAGCGGCCGGGACACCGAGGTGCGGTCGGTGCGCATCGTGGACCGTACGACGGCGCTCGACACCCTCGAACCACACACGGCGGTCGTACTGACCGGCCGGGTGGCCGCCGCGGGCTGGACCGTGGAGATGGCGCTGCGCAAGGCGTGGGAGCACGCTGCGGCCTGTGTCGTGGTCACCGAGTCGGCGGGCCGGCCGGGTTCGGTGGGGGCGCTCGCCGACCGGCTCGGGGTGCCGCTGCTGGTGATCGACGAGGACGCGCTGGACGCCGCCGTCCGGATCGCCTCCGCCGTCGCCCGCCCGGACGCCGGGCGGACCGCGCTGATGGCGCAGGCGGCCCGGGCGCTCGCCGACGCCGGACCGCACGCCGGGCGGGTTCTGTCCGCGCTGCACGCGGTACTGCCGTCCACGGCGGTGGCGCTGACCGGGCCGACCGGTGAGGTGCTGGCGGGGCGACGGGCCGCGCTCTCGGCGGAGGGCGGTGCGCTCACCGTCCGGGTGGAGGTCCCGGACGGCGACGGCGGCTCGCTGGGCGCCCTGCTCGCCCGGTCGGGCTCGCGCGTCATGGGGTGGGGAGAGACGGTCCGGGATGTGCTCCGCCTCGCGGTCGCTCCGCTCACGGCGTGGTGCGCGGTGCGCCGCCTGGATGACGAACGGACCGGCCACCGCGCGGAGTTGCTGCTGCACCGGCTGCTGGAGGCGGATGCCGGGGCTTCGGGCGACGAGGGGCCCGGGGCGGGGCCGGGAGCGGACGAGCGTGCCGAGGCGGCGGCGCTGGGCTGGCCGGCCCGTGGCCCGCTCGTCGCGTACGCGCTGCGCCCCGTCGCGGGCACAGGCGGCCCCGACCCCGGCCCTGCGCTGCGCGCGGTGTGGGCGGCGGCGGGTCCGGGTGGGCCGCTGGTCGCGTACCAGGGTTGCTGGGTGGCCTGGCAGTCGGTGACCCCGGCGGACGGCGCGGACCCGCTCGACGACGCGGACCGGCATCTGGCCGACGCCCTCTGTGCTCTGGCCGCCTATGTGCCGGCCGCGGGCGGGGTCGCGGGCACAGCGGCCTCGTTGTCCTCCCTCGGCCCGGTCCTCGCCGACGCGTGCGCGGCGGCCGGGGTCGCGGCCGCCGGGGATCCGGGCAGCGTGGTGCGCGGGGACCGGATGGGCGCGGCCCAACTCCTGTCCGCCGTACCGACCGACTTGCTGCGCGGCCCTGCGGAGGTGGTGCTCGCGCCACTGATCGAAGCGGACCGGGACGGCACCCTGCTGCGTACGCTGGCGGTCGTCCTCGACGCGGGCGCGGCGCCGACGGCGGCGGCCGAGGTGCTCGGGGTGCACCGCAACACGGTGGCCGCCCGGCTGGAGCGTATCCGCGCACTGGGCTTCGATCCTGACGATGCGTCACAGCGACTGGCGCTCCACCTGGCGTGCCGGGTGCTGCTGTCCGGGGACGGCGACGGCGAGCACTGAGCGGCTCACCGGCCGCCGTGCCTGCGGGGTTACCGGCTGCTGCGCAGGATCTCGCGCGTCAACCACTCCCGTGCCTCGGCCGGGGCGCCGTCGATCACCCGACGCCTCTCCGCGCCCGCGAGCGCTGCGGCGGATACCGGAGGCCGGATGAGCAGGGCGGCGGGTCGCCGGGCGGGTCGCGTCGGCGCTGTGGCCCTCGGAACACCGGCGCGCCGCGGCACGCCGCCTCCGCGCCACCCGGCCCGTGCCGGCCTCGCGCAGCGGCAGGGATGCGGCTGCGGAGATCCGTCCGTCAGGCTCCGTAGAAGGCCGCCGCATGCCCCGCCGTCAGCAGCCCCTGCCGCACGTCCTCGGCCACCGCCTCGGCGGACCGCTCCCCCGCGGGGCCGAATCCGCCGCCGCCACCGCTCTCGCAGCGCAGCACATCACCCTCGCGCACGGTCAGCGCGTTGACCTTCAGCAGTGAACGCTCGCCGTCACAACCCGGGTTGAGCGTGACCTGCGGCGGTGCACCAGCCGTGCCGCCGAAGACGCCCCAGGCCGGGGTGACCGAGCGCTCCCACCACAGGGACAGCTGCTGGTCGGCGGCGAACCGGTACTGGCGCACCACACCGTTGCCCCCGCGCATGCGCCCCGCACCGGCGGAGTCGGGGCGCAGCGCGTACTCCTCGACGCGCACCGGGAAGAGGGTCTCCAGCACCTCGACCGGCATGTCGCGCAGCGAGCCGTTGACATTGTTGATCAGGCAGGACTCGCCGTCGGATGCCTCCCAGGCGCCCCAGCCGCCGACCGTCGCCTCCTGGGAGACGAAGAGCTTTCCGCTGCGCGGATCGGTGCCGGTGAACTGGACGATCATCGAGTCGCCGTAGCTCGCCGCCGCGGCGCGGTCCGGGACGGCCGGGGCGAGCGCCTTGACGACCAGGTCGATGACCAGACCGAGGTGCGAGTAGTAGTACTGGCAGGCGGCCGGTTCGACGGCGGCGAGCATGGTGCCGGGCCGGGTCAGCACATCGAGCGGCTTGAACGAGCCACCGTTGAGCGGGACTTCGCCGCTGACGAGCAGCTTGTAGCCGACCCTGCAGGCCGCGACGGTCTGCGCGGCACCGCAGTTGACAGGTCCGGTGGCCTGGTCTGCGCAGTCGGTGACGTCCATCGTCATGCGGTCGCCGTCGATGGTGACGCGGACGGTGACATGCAGCGGTGTACCGAGGTCGATGCCGTCGTTGTCGAGATGCCCCGTGGCCTCGTAGACACCGTCGGTGATCGCGGCGATCTCCTGGCGCTCCAGCCGTTCGGTCTGGGCGAAGATCGCGTCACGGGCGGCGAGCACGGTCTCCATGCCCCACCGCCCCACGATCTCCGCGAGCCGTCGCGCACCGGTGCGGGCGCAGGCCACCTGGGCGCGCATGTCGCCGAGGGTGGGGTACGGAAAGCGAACCTGACGCGAGATCAGATCATGGACGAGCACGCACGGTTCGCCGTTCTCGTAGATCTTCAACGGACCCATGCGCAGGCCCTCCTGATAGATCGTCGTGGAGTCCATGGAGCCGCCCGGGTCCTTGGACCCCATGTCGATCCAGTGCGCGCGGGAGGCGGCGAAGCCGACGAGTTCGGCGCCGACGAAGATCGGCGCGTAGACGGTGACGTCGTTGAGATGCGTGCCGCCGATGTAGGAGTCGTTGAGCACCCAGACGTCGCCGGGCCGCCAGACCCCGGCGCCGTACATCTGCTCCGTGGCGCGGGTGCACTCCTCCAGGTTGCCCAGGAAGATGGGCAGGCCGGAGGACTGGCCGAGGACATGGTGGTCGCGGTCCAGGAGCGCGACGGCGCAGTCCTTGGCCTCGTAGATGGTCGGTGTGTACGAGGACCGGATCAGGGTGGTGTTCATGTCCTCGGCTGCCTGGAGCAGCGCGCAGCGGATGATCTCCGTGGTGACGGGGTCGATGGCGACCGGGGTGATCGGGTCGATGGCGACCTGGGCCGTACTGGTCATGCGACGCCTCCGAGCTTGATGACGAGGAATCCGTTGTCGTCCACGGTGACCGTGGCGTCCGGCGGGACGACGGTGGTGGAGGTGGCCTCGACGATGACGGCGGGGCCGGGGATGTGCCGCCCGGGGGCGAGGTGTTCACGGCGCAGCACCGAGGTGTCGTGCGCGGCGCCACCGAAGACGACAGGCTTGACAGGGACTTCGGGGGCTTCGCCCGGTGCTGCGGCGTACGGGACGGCGGCGAGTTCGGGAAGTCCGCCGAGCGCGGTGGTGCGCAGGGTGACGAACTCGACGGGCGCCTCGGGGGTCGCGTGGCCGTAGCGGCGTTCGTGGAGCCGGGCGAAGCGTTCGGCGACCGAGGCGAGGAAACCTTCGGCGACGGGCTCGGCGGGGCCGGACAGCGGCACGGTCAGGGTGTAGTCCTGGCCTTCGTACCGCATGTCGACGGCATGCTCGATACGGTGCCCGGCCGCCGGTACGCCCTGTTCGGCGAGGGCGTCGAAGCCCTCGGCCTGCAATCCGGCGAGGGCGTGCGCCATGGCCGCGCCGTCGAGGTCGGCGCCCGGGGTGAAGAACTGGAGCGTGAGGTCGCGGCGGACCTCGGTGCCGAGCATGCCCCAGGCGGAGAACGCGCCGGGGAAGCGCGGTACGACGACCTCCTCGATGCCGAGTTCACGGGCGATCTCCACGGCGTGCATGGGTCCGGCGCCACCGAAGGCGAGAAGCACGAACTCGCGAGGCTCCAGGCCGTGTTCGACGGTGAGGGTGCGGATCGCCTGGGCCATCTTGGCGTTGGCGACGTCGCAGATGCCGCCGGCCAGCTCGATGGGGTCGAGGCCGATGACGCCGGCGAGTTCCGCGACGGCGCGGTGGGCCGCTTCGGTGTCCAGGGTCATGTGCCCGCCGGCGAACCAGTCGGGGTCGACGCGGCCGAGAACGGTGTTGGCGTCGGTGACGGTGGCCCGGGTGCCGCCGCGCCCGTAGCAGGCGGGTCCGGGTACCGCGCCCGCCGATTCGGGGCCGACGCGCAGTCCGCCCGCCTCGGCGTAGGCGATGGAGCCGCCGCCCGCACCGATGGTGTGCAGGTCGACGAGCGGCATGAGGACGGGGAAGCCGTCGGCTGCGCCCTCGTTGGAGACATTGGGCCGCCCGCCGAGGACGAGCGACACGTCGAAGGAGGTGCCGCCCATGTCGACGCAGATCGCGTTCGGCCTGCCCAGCAGCGCGGAGGCCGCGACGCCGCCCATGGTGCCGCCGACCGGTCCGGACAGCAGGGTCTGGAGGGGGTGGCGACGGGCGAAGGAGGCGTTGACGACGCCGCCGGAGGACTGCATGACCTGTACGGGAACGGTCAGCCCGTGTGCGGCGAAGCGGTCCTCGATCCGGCCGAGGTAGCGGCGTACGACCGGACCGGTGTACGCCTCCAGGACTGCGGACGAGGTGCGTTCGTACTCGCGCCATTCGCGCGCCACCTGATGGGAGAGCACGATCATCACGTCGTCGCCGAGCTCCTCGGCGAGGATCTCGCCGGCCCGCAGTTCATGGGCGGGGTTGACGTAGGAGAACAGCAGCGCGACAGCGATGGCGTCGAAGCCCTCGTCGCGGGCGCGGCGGGCCGCGGCCCGTACAGCGTCCTCGTCGAGCGGGACCAGCTCGGTGCCGCGCGAGTCGAAACGGCCGCCCGCCTCGGCGGTGGCATGCCGGTCCACGAGCGGGACGGGCTTGCGGTAGTGCAGGTCGAACATGCGGTCCCGGTTGCCGCGGGCGATCTGGTAGACGTCGCGCAGCCCGGCCGAGGCGAGCAGCAGGACGCGGGCGCCCTTGCGTTCCAGCAGGGCGTTCAGGCCCTGGGTGGTGCCGTGGACGAAGAAGGAGATGTCGGCGGGGTCGTCGACCGCCCGGCCCAGCGAGGAGAAGACGCCCTCGGCGAGGTCTCCCGGCGTGGTGGGGGTCTTCGCCGCGTCGAAGGTGCCGCGCGTCTCGTCGTACGCGACGACATCGGTGAATGTGCCACCGATGTCCATGGCCACCCGGTAAGTCATGCCGCCTCCCGGCTTTCTCGAGGGAATTGGCGTGACGCTATCGACGGGGCGCGGCCGGCGGCTGTGCGCTGCGCACGGTGCGCAGGGTCCGCCCGTGCGCAGCGCTGGGTCTTGGCCGAGTCAGCCGACGGGGCCCGGCTGCCGCACGTCCTCGTGGAGGTGGACGATCCGCCAGGTTTCCCCGGCCCGGTGCAGGATCACGGTGTTCCGGATGAGCTCGGGGCGGCCTCGGGTGCCGTCCGGGGACGGTGCGAAGTCGACGCGCAGCCAGTAGCGCAGGACGGCGATGTCGCCGAAGACGTCGATGGTGCGGTCGTACGCGGTGAGGCCGGTCTCCGCCGGTCCCTCACCGGCTGCCGGGCGGGCGTCGCGGATCCGGTCCAGGTCGGGTTTGCCGAGCAGGAGCGGGTCGGCGGCGGAGTCCCAGACGGTCGCCCGGGGGTCGAGTGCCTGGTCGATCCTCGCCCGGTCGCCGACGTCGTACGCCTCGTACATTCCGGTGAGGACGGCCCAGACGGCATCGGTGTCGGCCGCCGATGCGCCGGGCCTGGCGGTGGACGGGAGAGGGAGAGTGTTCTCGGGCATGGTGGTGCTCCTGGGCGGACACTGGGGTGCGATGGCTGCACGGGGGTGTGATGGCGGCCAAGCTACACAGCCGCGCACCGGCCGCCGACCACACCCCCGTCGCTCATCCGCCGCTTCTCATTCCACCGATCGAAGAGCCTCGTCCAGGATCTCCGCGCCCTCCTCCGCCTCCGGGATGGTCAGCGAGAGCGGCGGTGCGATCCGCAGCACGCTGGTGTTGTGGCCGCCGCCCTTGCCGATCAGCAGGCCGCCCTCCCGGGCCGCTTCGAGTACGGCGGCGGCCGCCTCCGGGTTCGCCTCGTCGGTGCCGGGCTTCACCAGCTCGATGCCGATCATCAGTCCCCGGCCGCGTACCTCCCGTACACACTCCGAGGCCGCGCCGATCGCACGCAGCCGCTCGATCAGCAGTCCGCCCACTCGCCGGGCGTTGCCCTGCAGATCGTGTTCGAGGAGGTACGAGAGGTTGGCGAGGCCGGCCGCCATGGTGACCGGGGAGCCGCCGAAGGTCGAAATGGAGTTGGCGTCGAGGCAGTTCATGACGTCGGCGCGGGCCACGACACCGCCGATCGACATGCCGTTGCCGATGCCCTTGGCAAAGGTGAGGATGTCCGGCGGCCCGTTCTCGCCGTGCGCCTGCCAGCCCCAGAAGTGTTCGCCGGAGCGGCCCCAGCCGGTCTGCACCTCGTCGGAGATCCACAGGATGCCGTGGCGGTCGAGGACCCGGCGGAAGGCCGCGTACAGGCCGTCCGGCGGTGAGGTGAACCCGCCGACGCCCTGGATGGGTTCGGCGATCAGGGCGGCGGGCTCGCGGGTGTGGCCGAGCAGGTCCTCCAGGTCGGCGACGCAGGCCGCGATGAACTCCGCGTCGCTGAGGTGCGCGTACGGCCCCCGGGTGCGGACGCCGCCGTGCACGTACAGCGTCTGCAGCGGCGACAGATTCGTGGGCGACCAGGCGCTGTTACCGGTGATGGAGACCGCGGAGAAGGATCTGCCGTGGTAGCTGTTGCGCATCGCGAGGATCTGGTTCGACCTGCGGTACGTGGTGGCGAGCAGCAGGGCAGTGTCGTTGGCCTCGGTACCGGAGGTGGTGAAGAAGACCCGGGCGTCCGGGATGCCGGAGAGCGTGGCGATGCGCTCGGCCAGCTCGACCATCGGCCGGTTGAGGTAGAGCGTGGAGGAGTGGATGATCCGCCCGGCCTGCTCACTGACCGCCTTGGTCACCTCGGGCAGGGCGTGGGCGGTCATGGTCGTGAGGATGCCGCCGAAGAAGTCGAGGTAGCGCCTGCCGTCGGCGTCCCAGACATGGCGGCCCTCGCCGTGGGTGATCTCCAGGGGGTTCTTGTAGTAGAGCGCCAGCCAGTCGGGGCTGACGGCGAGATGGCGTTGGTGCAGGCTGCTCACGGCTCGACCAGTCCTTCGTACGCGTCGGGTCGGCGGTCCCGGTAGAACGCCCACTGCTGGCGGACCTCTTCGATGAGCCCGAAGTCGAGGTCCCGGACGAGGAGTTCCTCCTCCTTGTCGCTGGCGACCTCGCCGACGAACTGACCGCGCGGGTCGACGAAGTAGCTGGTTCCGTAGAAGTCGTTGTCGCCGTACTCCTCCTGGCCGACGCGGTTGATCGCGGCGACGAAGTACTCGTTGGCGACGGCGGACGCGGGCTGTTCCAGCTGCCAGAGATAACTGGAGAGGCCGCGCGAGGTGGCGGACGGATTGTACACCAACTGAGCCCCGTTGAGACCCAGTTGGCGCCATCCCTCCGGGAAGTGCCGGTCATAGCAGATATAGACACCGACCTTGCCGACGGCGGTGTCGAAGACGGGCCAGCCGACGTTTCCGGGCTTGAAGTAGTACTTCTCCCAGAACCCCTTGACCTGCGGGATGTGATGCTTGCGGTACTTGCCTAGATAAGAACCGTCGGCGTCGATGACGGCGGCGGTGTTGAAGTAGAAGCCGGACTGCTCGATCTCGAAGACCGGCACGACGATCACCATGCCGGTCTCACGGGCGAGTTCCTGCATCCGCCGGACGGTCGGCCCGTCCGGGACGGCCTCGGCCCAGCGGTAGTGCTCCGGTTCCTGCACCTGGCAGAAGTAGGGGGCGTTGAACACCTCCTGGAAGCCGATGATCTTCGCGCCCCGGCGGGCGGCCTCGCGCGCATGCTCCTCATGCTTGGCGATCATCGATTCGGTGTCGCCGGTCCAGGTCGCCTGGACAAGTGCGGCGCGTACGACTTGGGACATGAGCTGCTCCTTCGACGTGGCGTCAGAGAGCCTCTACGCGTTTCTACGCCCGTAGACACGTGCGTAGAGGAGAACGTAAGCCCCGTCACACAGCGGGGCAAGACCATCGCCGTGAACCGGCGGAGTCGATCATGTTTCACACCCGTGCGGTCCACACGTTCATTCGCTTTCCGGCTCGGAGAGCAGATGTCATGATGGCAAAGTTTGTCGACGAGGGGCCGCCCGCCGCGCCGACCTGCGCGATTCCGCCGGCCGTCGGGCCGGCTGGAGATGAGGCTCTCGGCGCGACGGAGTCATCTCCGGTGGCCCCTGTGGAGCGGGCCGGGTCCGGTTACGCACGGGGCCTGGAGATCAGCGACTCCGTGCGACAGGCCGGACCCCACGCCCGCACAGTCCCGGCTCGGCCTCCCGGCTCCCGGCTCCCGGCTCCCGGCTCCCGGCTCCCGGGCCGTTGGTCCCCCGCGCCGGTTTGTATTCTCGGCAGGCGCCACCTCATCGATGCGGCACCTGCGAGAGGAACCACCATGACCACCGAGCTGAGCCCCGACACCCTGAGCGGGCTCCTTGAGCGGGCCCGCCAGGACTACCGGGACCTCGCGGGACTCGGGCTCTCGCTCGACCTCACCAGGGGCAAGCCGGCACCGGAGCAGCTCGACCTCTCCGAGGACCTGCTGAGCCTGCCCGGGGGGCGGCACACCTCGGCCGACGGCACGGACGTGCGCAACTACGGCGGGCTGCAGGGGCTGCCCGAACTCCGGGAGATCTTCGCCGGGGTGCTGCAGGTGCCGGCCGGGCAGCTGCTCGCGGCCGGTAACTCCAGCCTTGAGCTGATGCATGACTGCCTGGTGCACGCCCTGCTGAGCAGGCTGCCCGGCGCCGGGGCTCGCTGGGTGGAGCAGGAGCGGATCGCGTTCCTGTGCCCGGTACCCGGCTACGACCGGCACTTCGCGCTCTGCGAGCGGTTCGGGATCGACATGATCCAGGTGCCGATGACCGCCGAGGGACCGGACATGGAGGCCGTGGAGCGGCTCGTCGCCGAGGACCCGGCGATCAAGGGCATCTGGTGCGTACCGAAGTACAGCAACCCGGACGGCGTCTGCTACAGCGACGCGACCGTGGCGCGGCTCGCCTCGATGAGCACCGCCGCTCCCGACTTCCGGATCTTCTGGGACAACGCCTACGCCGCCCACCACCTCACCGACGAGCCCGTCGAGATCGCCGACCTGCTCGCCGCCTGCACCGAGGCCGGGAACCCGGACCGGGCTTTCGTGTTCGGCTCCACCTCGAAGATCACAGCGGCGGGCGCGGGCGTCGCCTTCTTCGGCTCGTCGCCCGCCAACGTGCAGTGGCTGCTCGGCAACAACGCCAAGCGATCGATCGGCCCCGACAAGGTCAACCAGCTGCGGCACGTCCTGTTCCTCCGGGACGCCGACGGGGTGCGGGCCCACATGGAGCGCCAACGCGCCCTTCTGCAGCCCAAGTTCGAGTCGGTCGCACGGATCCTGGACGCCCGGCTCGGCAGGACCGGCCTCGCGACCTGGACCTCGCCCAAGGGCGGGTACTTCGTGACCCTTGAGGTGCCGGACGGCTGCGCCAAGGAGGTCGTACGCCGTGCCGCCGAGGCGGGCATCGTGCTGACCCCGGCCGGCGCCACGCACCCGTACGGCGAAGACCCGCGCGACGCGGTCATCCGGATCGCACCCAGCTACCCGGGCCTCGCGGAGCTGGAGCAGGCCATCGAGGGGCTCGCCGTCTGCGTCCGGCTCGTGGGGTACGAACAGCGGGCGCGCTGAGGCCTTTCGCCCGGAGAGGGTGCGTCACTGCTCCGAACCGGGCAGCCGCCAGCCGAAGGGGAACAGATCCATCTGCCACCCCGGCGCTTCGGCCAATGCGCCCGCAGCCCCGGGGACCCGCAGAAGGCAGCGGTGGCGCAGTAGTTCACGTCGCTCGCCGGGGGTCAGCAGCCTCTCCTGCGGGCTGAGGTTCTTGGGGTGATCCGGACTGAGGTCCTCTGAACCGTCGATGTCGGCGTTTCCCGCCGCATTGAGTCGCCGGGATGTCGGCGTCCGGTAGTCGAGGCGAAAATCGGTGGACCACTGCGAATTGTGACCCCAGCCGTGCGACAGGTCGACTGTCGGCCGGTGACGTCGCAGATGCGTCCAGTACAGCGGGGACCGGTCGGCCACGCCGCGCTGCGCATGGTTGACTCCGGCGCGGACACGGACTCCGGCCCGGCTGAAGAGCAGCTGTCCGAGCATCAGGCCCGGCCAGACGAACTGGGTGATCCGGATCGGGGCGTGCGGGTCGTCGGCTTGCTCGACATCGACGATCTCGTGGAGGAACGGGTCGAAGACGGTGTCGTCGAACGGAGTCATGCCCAGCGCGGTGAACAAGTCGAGGTACTCGTGCTGTGAGAGCACCGGCCCGTGGTCCAACGGATCGTGCCTGCTGGACCACGGCCACTCGGGCACCTCGTCGGCAGGAGGCTGGAAGGCGAGGAGGAGCAGATCGCTGACGCGACTGAGAGCGTAGAGCTCTTGCAGCAGGTACTCACTCCCCCGAGGTCCCGCCCCCGACCACCAGGCCCCGTCTCCGGCTGCAGTCGCAAGCAGGGCACGGTAATCGCCCTGGGCCCGGGCGAGCCACGGCGCGACGACCACGTCGTGGGCGCCCGCCCCGTCGTGGTCGCACAAGGCCTTGTAGAGCTCACGGGCATCCACCTCATCGTCCATGCGCGGAGGCTACTTGCGGTCCGCGGAGGTGATCGACAGATTTTGTGGCATGCCGCCGTCGGCCGGCCGCCGGCGCCGATAGCGTCGCCGCATGGACAGCGAGATCACGACCACGGTCGGCACACAGCTCTACTCCTTCGACGGCCGCGTGCTGGAGGTCTTCGGCGGCAGCGCCGTCCGCTTCCACGTGCGCCATATGCACCTCTGCGTCAAGGGACCGGACCGCAAGGGGGCCAGGACCGTGGAGATCTGCCATGGCCGGCCGGAAGCGCCGGGGGTGCGCCACATATGGAAGTACTCCGCCGCGGAGTGGGGCGACCTGCCCGGCCTGGCCGGACTGCTGGAAGTGGTACAGGAGGCCATCGACTCCGCGGCGAAGGAGTAGGGGAGGCGCCTCTCCGCGCCACCGAGCGGACGCCTCGATCCAGGGCGTCTCCGTCCATGCACCGGCGTGCAGGAACGTGCTCGGCGCTCGCGTACCCGTCAACGCCTCCCGCGCTCCTTCCCGTTCGGGTGATGTGCGGCGTGTCGGGAGGATCTCGGAGCGGTCTGGGCAGTCTCCAGGCGACCGATCCTGAGAGGGGAAGTCGTGGGACTGCCACACGAGTACGGGCGCGCCATCAGCGAAGGGCCGACGCCGGCCGATGCTGCGGGGGCGCCTGCCCTGCCCTGTCCGAGCGGCTGGTCCGCGCTGGCCTTCTCCGAGGAGCTGCGGCCGGGCGCTGTGCTCACCCGGCCTCTGGCGGGGCAGGACGTGGTGCTGTACCGGCTCGGTACGGGGGCGGTCCGCGCCGTCCGTCCGTACTGTCCGCACCTCGGCGCCCATCTCGGTCTGGCGAAGGTCGAGGGGGACGATCTCGTATGTCCCTTCCATTTCTTCGCGTTCGGCCCCGACGGCAGGTGCGTGCGGACGGGATACGACACAAAGCCGCCGAGGTCGCCGTTGACGCAACTGCCGGTGCACGAGGTCAACGGTGCTGTCTTCGTCTGGCGGCACCACGACGGCCGGGCACCGGACTGGTTCATCCCCGACTGGCACAGGATCGGCCACCGGCCTGCCCGCAACGCCGCGTGGGAGCTGGCCGGAAATGTCCAGGAAGTCATCGAGAACTCGGTGGACCTCGGTCATTTCGCCACCCTGCACGGCTGGGCCAAGGCCGAGATCGGCGGGCCTGTCGTCTACGACGATGCCGCGTTCCACGTGTCCATGCGGGCCCACGAGTCGGCGCCGCTGCTGGGAAACTTCGTCGTCGAGGTGGAGGTGGACGGCTACGGACTCGGTTGCCTGCACGCGGATGTGTACACGCCTCGGATCGGGCTTCGCATGTGCACGATGGTGATGCCGACAGCGATCGCGCCCAACCGGATGCAGTTCCGGCAGCGCAACCGCATCGCCTTCGCCGAACCGGCCCGGCTACCGGCCCCGCTCGCACGGGTGGTGAGCCGAACCGCCGCCCGGCTGCTGGACCGCGCCGTCTTCCGTTCCAGTTGCGAGTTCACCGCCGCCGACTTTCCGATCTGGAATCACAAGCAGTACCAGCAGCCGCCCCGGCTCGCTCCCGGTGACGGACCGATCGGCCCGTTCCGGCGCTGGGCCCGGCGGTTCTATCCGTCACCGGGGGAGATCGGGAGGATGCGGCTCGACCACAGCGAGCGAAGCGACGGAGCTGAAGTGCCGTGACCGTTCCGGAACCGACCGCCCTGCGGATGTGGCAGCCGTTCGGCTCTCACCGACTGATCTCCAGTACCTAGGGTGCACCCACGATGCCCGCCACCCGCAGCGCATGGACGACATCCCACTCCCGCGCCGGCGACACCGCACGGGCCGCGGCCAGCAGTTGCGGTACCAGCTGGTGCGGATCGCCCGCCGCGACCCGTGCCGCGTCCTGCGGAGTCCGTACGCGGATGAAGGCACCCAGCAACGCCTGTGCCTGCGGCCCTCGCCCCGCCCGGTCCAGCGCCACCACCGCATCGGCGATCTCCGCGGCCGGCCGCGCCACCCCCTGGCGCAGCAACTGGTCGCAGTCGTCCGGGCGTCCCGCAGCGGCCAGCGCGCCCGCAGCCGCGGCGAGTTCGGCGGGCGGCAGCGAGGACACCTCCCACAGCAGGGTCGCCCAGTCCGCGTCGAGGCCCGTCCGGTGCAGCGCGACGGCGAGCACCGGCAGTCGGTCCGCGGGCCAGCCGGCCGCCTCGCAGAGCACGACGTGCGCCTCGCCGCTGCGGCCCTCGGCCCGGAGCCGGAGCAGCCTTTCGACGGCGCCGGCGGCGGCCCGGTGCGCCTCGGGGTCGGGGGCGGCGGAGGTCGGTTCCAAGTGCGTGTCGTCCCCGGTCGGGGCGGCGCCGAAGCGGGCGCCGCGTGGTACGGAGGCCGTCGTCGGCGGTACGGGCAGGACGGGTGCGGCCAGAACTCCGTCGTCATCGGTCTCGTCGATGTCCAGACCGGCGAACCGGGCGCCGCGCGGCTTCTTGCGCTTGGGGGCAGGCGGCCGAGGAGTACGCGGTGCCGCGTCGGGGCCGCGCTCGGGTTCGGGTTCCCGGTCCGGTGCCTGCGCCTCCGTGCGGAACCAGCCCGTCGGCACGGTCACCGCGGCCAGTCGCCTGCGCAGCTCCGTACAGCGGGCGGTGGCGCGTTCGTGGTCGTCCCGGGCCCAGGCCACCTCCTCCGCGTCCGGGGTCGTCCCACCGCCCGCTCCGGCCGCCCGGAGGCGCTGGGCCGCGTACCTCTGCTCCCGCAGCATCAGCTCCAGCCGTTCGACGAGCACCTGCCGTCCGCCGGGCCGTCGGTCATGGGCGGCCACCGAGGCGGAATACAGCTCGGCGGCCCGTAGCGACCCACGCTGTACGTACGCTGTGCCGCGCACGGCCGCCAGGTCCTGGAAGAGCGACTCCACCACGTCCCAGGGCGGAATCTCGGCGCCGTCGAGGCAGGCGCGCATCCCTGCGGGATCTCGTCGGCAGAAGACGCCGTACCAGCCGCTCCCGGGGTCCAGCAGCGCCACCAGATCCCGTAGGTATTGCGTGAACTCCCGTACTTCCCAAGCACCTTGATGCACCGTCATCGTCGCCCTCGCCAGCGTCGACTGGAGCCTTCCAGTCCGCAGGCATTCGACCCCAGCCGTGTTACAGCACGGCTACGCGCGCTTTTCGACTGCGGTGCGGTCGAAGCACGGTGCGGCGCACACCCTCTTGAGCGCCCCTGCGGGGAGACGCGTCCCGGTGGCGGTGCGGCCCTCGGTCGAGCCGGTAGCCCGCCACCACATCAACGCGGGCCATTACCCCTTCCGGCTCCCCGACCAAGCCTGTCCCGGGTCGGCTCATCGACACCTTCGGGCCGCACAGGCTCTTCCTCGTCAGCACGAGCCTTGTCGGGGTCGCCGGTGCCGTCGGCACCCTGGCGCCGAACCTCGGGGCGCCGATCGCCTCGCGGGTCCTGCTCGGGTTCGGCACCTGCGCCGGGTATCCCGCCGCGCTGGCGCTGCTGCGCAGCGTGGCCAAGCCCATCGGGCGGGACAGTCCCGGTGGGGTGCTGACCGCCCTGGCCATTACCAGCCGGACCATCGCCGTGATCGGCCCTCTGCTGGACGGCCTGCCGATCGGGCCGGGCGGCCGGTGCGCCCACTTCGCGCCGAATGTGCCGCCGGCCGTCGCGGCCGTGCTGCTGGGGCCGCTCCGACTGCCCAAGGAGGCCGGCACAGGGGATTCCCCGCAGCGTGGGCACCTCGCCTCCCAGCGCGACCTGCCCGGCAGAGCGCGGGCCTGCCCGCAGGACAGGCGCGCCGGACCGGTGTCCGGGCAGACGTCGCGCGGCCCTACCCGGCCAGCGGCACCACATCCGGCTCCGGGGCGCAGCGGGTGAGCAGTTCGTCCATCGAGAGTCCGAGCGCCCCGGCCAGCGCCGCGACGGTGAAGAAGGCGGGGGTCGGGGCGCGGCCGGTCTCGATCTTGCGCAGCGTCTCGGCGGAGATTCCGGCGCTCGCCGCGATCTCGACCATGCTGCGCCCGCCACGCGCCTCGCGGAGCAGCGCTCCGAGGCGTTCGCCGCGTCGGCGCTCTTCCGGGGTCAGGGGCGTTCGTACCATGCCGTCATTCTAATACCGCTGCGACCGGTATAGTAATTGGCATGGTGCAGCTCAAGACAGACACATCCATCGAAGCGATGCGCGAGACCGGCCGGGTCGTGGCGCAACTGCTGACGGCCGTGCAGGAAGCAGCGGCGGTCGGCGTCTCGTTGCGCGAACTCGACGAGGTGGCCCGCGGGGTCCTCCGCGAGGCGGGCGCCGGGTCGCCGTTCCTGAACTACCGGCCGCATTTCGCCCCCACCCCGTTTCCCGCCGTGATCTGCGCATCGGTCAACGACGCGATCGTGCACGGCATCCCGACCGACCAGCGGCTGCGCGACGGCGATCTGGTGAGCATCGACGCGGGCGCGACGCTCGGTGGCTGGGCGGGCGATTCGGCGATCAGTTTCACCGTCGGGCGCGCCCGGCCGGCGGACACCCGGCTGATCGACACGGCCTTCGCGGCGCTGGAGGCGGGGATCGCGGCGGCGGTCGTCGGCAATCGGATCGGCGACATCGCGCATGCGATCGGCACGGTGTGCCGCAGCGCCGGTTACGGCATTCCGGAGGGGTTCGGCGGCCATGGTGTGGGCCGGTCGATGCACGAGGACCCGGCCGTCCCCAACGAGGGACGACCGGGTCGCGGCATGCCGTTGCGGCACGGAATGGTGCTGGCGATCGAGCCGATGCTGATCGGCAGCGGCAAGGACTCCTTCCATCCGGACCGGGACGGCTGGACGTTGCGTACCTCCGACGGCAGCCGGGCAGCGCACGCCGAGCACACGGTGGCGATCACCGACGACGGTCCGCGCATTCTGACCGCGCTGTGATCGGCATCCCCTCATTCGCGTCCAGGACCTGTCCGGGCGATCACGTGCGGAGCCGGATGACCGGGGCCGCTGTGGTTGCGGTGCGAACAGACCGCGTGCACTTCTCCAGCACCTGGTACGAGTCCCACGCTGCACGGATCGCCTCATCCGCGACTACACCGTCATTGGTCATGAGCCGACCGTAGTGAGACGACGAACTACAGGGGGATCCCCTTGAGGAAACCGCGCCCCTGCCGCAGAGGCCGGATGAGCGCTGCTCCCTCGCGGCGGCCACTGCGGCATTGACCGGACGACGTCCGGCGCTCCGTGGCGGTGCTCGCCGCCCGGGTCCGGGACGCGCACACCGCCTGTGTCCGGGCACCTCTGGGCTACACCTCGTTCTCTGTTGGATCGACGTGTTGAAGCTGATCGAACAGGAGGAAGCGTGCCGGGTCGGTGCTTCGGCCGGCGGGCATGCCACCGGTTGTGGTCAAGGTTCGCCGGGTTACGGGTCTGTCCCAGTGGGCTGCGGGCGTTGACGGGTGCGGGGCGGCGGCGGGAACCGCCGTCCCGGCCGGCCGGCGGCGTGCCCCGGCACGGTAGGGCGCGCCGTGTCCGGCCCCTGTTTCCCTTGCCGGACGGCGGCAGGGAGCGGGTGCGGCAGGGAGCGGTGCGGGCGGGGTGCGCCCGGTGGTGGTGCGCGTCGTGCCTGGCTGTGCGTGTAACAGGGGTGTATTAGCGGGTGGTTGAACGGAACGCCTCGCCGGGCCGGGCGGCTCTTGGTGATCAGAAACGCTCGCTCGTACCGGCTCGTACCGACCGTGCCGAGCGGCCGGCACCCCCCACCGACACCGAGGAAAAAACAATGCGCGTACAGAAGCTCACCTTCGCAGCCCTGGCCGTTGTCGCGGGTCTCTCGCTCACGGCCTGCCAGAACGGCGACGAGGACATGGGACAGAGCGCCCCGTCGTCCACGTCCACCGCGTCCTCCACGAGCGGCGGTCCGGGCTCGGGCGGTTCGGATCAGGACGGCGGGAAGGACTCCGCCGAAAAGGGATCCGGCGGGCAGGGCACGACCGCCGGGACCGGCTCCAGCGAGAACGGCAAGGTCGGCAAGTGCCGCACCGACGAGCTGGAGATCACGGCGATCGACAGCACCATCGACGGCGACCCCGATGGGACCGTCGCGGTGGAGCTGAAGAACGGCGGCGGCCGGGACTGCGTGCTCTCCGGGTACGCGGGCGTCGACCTGAAGACCAGCTCGGGGTCGCTGTCCGCGAAGCGCACCGGCGAGAAGGCCACCCCGATGACCCTCAAGGACGGGAAGTCGGTGTACTTCGGCATCAACTACCCGATCAACACGTCGGGCGGCTCCGGCATCCGCATCACAGGACTGGTGGTGACCCCGCCGGACGAGACGAAGTCGGTCACCCTCGACTGGCCGGGCGCCGACACGCTGCCCGTCACGGACGGTGCCGGCTCCGTGGTGAAGGTCGGCCCGATGGGGAGCGCCGGTCAGGGCGGCTGACCCGCACGCCCCAGGGTGCTCAGGCCGCACCGCGCCGCTGCCCGAGCACCCTCCAGTACAGAATGCAAAGCCGGGAAACTTACCTCACCGACGCGGCCGAGATGGACCCGAAGCCAGGTCCCCGCCAAGAGCACAGGGCTGGTTCCCCATGAAGCTTCACGAGGAACCAGCTCTGTCCATAAGGTTATTGACGTGTCGTCACGGCCGCCCGCTCGGCTTCACGACCATGGCCGAGCCCCCGCCCCGGCGCACCTTCTCCGCAGCCGCCAGCCACCGTCCGTCCGGCAGCCGCTGCACACCTGTCGCCGCCCCGATCTCCGGGTTCAGCTTGAAGACATGCCCCAGCGACTCCAGTTCCGCCCGCACGGGGCTGTTCCACAGCCCCGGTTCGAGCTCCGTCGTCGCCGAGTTGCGCTGACTGGCGCGCGGCGCCGCGATGGCGTCGACCAGCGGCAGCCCCCGGTCGACCTTGCCGATGAGCGACTGCAGCACAGTCGTGATAATTGTGGCGCCGCCCGGCGAGCCGAGGGCCAGCACGGGCTCACCGTGCTTCAGCACGATCGTCGGCGAGATGGACGAGCGCGGACGCTTGCCCGGACCCGGCAGATTCGGGTCGTGGACCGCCGGACTGGCGGGCGCGAACGAGAAGTCCGTCAGCTCGTTGTTGAGCAGATAGCCGCGCCCCGGCACGGTGATGCCGCTGCCGCCGGTCTGCTCGATCGTCAGGGTGTAGGCGACGACATTGCCCCACTTGTCGGCCGTCGTCAGATGTGTCGTGTTCTCCCCCTCGTACGTCGTCGGAGCGGCCGTGCCAACGGACTTGCAGTCGGCCGGGTGACCGGGATCCCCCGGCGCGAGCGGGCTGGTGAGCACCGCGTCATCCTTGATCAGGCATTCCCGCGAGTCTGCGAACCGCTGACTGAGCAGCCCCTGCGTCGGTACGTCCTCGAACGCGGGGTCGCCGACCCATCGCCCGCGGTCCGCGAACGCGATCCGGCTCGCCTCGATGTAGCGGTGCAGATACTGCACCTCGCTCGCCTTCGAAAGGTCCGTGGATTCAAGGATGTTGAGCGCCTCGCCGACACTCGTACCGCCCGACGAGGAGGGTGCCATGCCGTACACGTCGAGGCCGCGGTAGCCGACCTTCGTCGGAGCCTGCCGCAGCGCCCGGTAGGACCGCAGGTCCTTGGCTGTGAGGTCGCCGGGACGCACGACCCGGGTGGCCTTCGGGTCCACGGGCGGGTTGCGTACGGTCCGTACGACGTCGTCGGCCAGCTCGCCCTTGTACAGCTCGTCGATGCCCTTGCGGCCCACCTGTTCGTACGTACGCGCCAGATCGGGGTTCTTGAAGACCGAGCCGACCACCGGCAGTTGCCCGCCCGGCAGGAAGAGCTTCCTGGTCGCCGGGAAGTCGGCGAACCTGGCCCGATTCCCCTCCGTCTGCGAGCGGAACGTGCTGTCGACGACGAAGCCGTCCCTGGCCAGCCGCTCGGCCGGCTTCAGCACCTGCCGCAGCGACTTGCTGCCCCAGGCGTCGAGCGCGGTGTCCCAGGTGGCCGGGGTGCCGGGGGTGCCCACACTCAGTCCACTGGTGACCGCGTCGTCGAAGGCGAGCGGCTTGCCGTTCTCCAGGAACAGCGAGGAGTCCGCACTGCGCGGTGCGGTCTCCCTGCCGTCGATCGTCTCCACGGTGCGCTTCTTGGCGTCGTAGTGGACGAAGTAGCCGCCACCGCCGAGACCCGACGAGTAGGGCTCGGTGACACCGAGCGCCGCCGCGGTCGCCACCGCGGCGTCGACCGCGTTGCCGCCCTTGCGGAGCACCTCGATACCGGCGGCCGAGGCATCCGCGTCGACGCTGGCGACCGCCCCTCCGTAACCCACCGCGACCGGCGACTTGGGCGGTGGGGCGGTCGGTGGTGCAGACGAGGACGGGGCGGCTGCCACAACCGTGACGACAGCGGCGAAAACAACCGGCAACGACACATTCCGCGCGACGAGACGTCGCATGCGCACCTCCAGTGAAGGATTGTCCGCCGCAGGGTAACGCCGCCCCGCCCGCCTCGTCAGGACCGCCGTGAACCCGGGGCCGATCGCCCGCTAACATGCCCGCCCATGACTGACGACGTACGCAACATCGTGCTGGGCGTGATAGCCGCCGGTATCAGCGCCGCGCTGGGCTGGATCGCCCGCACTTATCTCTGGCGCCGCAGGCTCCGCCGCAAGCAGGCGTTCTTCGGGCTGCCGGGCAACTCCGAGTGCCTGCTCGTCGTCAACCGCGACGCGGGCGGCGACGGTGCCGTACACCGCCACGACGTCTTCGCCCTGCTCGAACTCTCCGCGCTCATCAAGGACTGTTCGGCACACGCACAGATCCTGTCCCACGACATCGCGCAGCAGGGCTTCGGCGAGCGCACCGAATTCTGTGTCGGCGGACCGGTCTCCAACCGGCGGATGGCCGCCCATCTTCATTCGCTGCTGCCCGGCGTGAAGGTGAACACCGATCCGGAGCCCGGCCCCGACCGGGGCGCCTTCCAGATCGGTTCGGAGCGCTACCGGGCGGAGAAGGGCGTCGCCGAACATGTGCTGCTGGCACGGCTGACGCTCGGTCAGGATGCCCGGCCGGTCTTTCTGTTCTGCGGACAGCAGGCGATCACCAACCAGGCGGCCTCCCGCTATCTGGCCCGCAATTACGAGAAGCTGGCCCGCAAACACGGCAACAACACCTTCTGCCTGCTGCTGAAGGTGGTCAACTCGCAGGCGTACGGGCCCGATGTGGTGGAACTCGTCGCCGATGTGACACGGGCCGCGCAGACCCCCGCACCTGCACCGCGCAACTCGCACCGGGCGACGGGCTGAGCCCTGGTCGCGAAGGCAGGAAGCCGGCAGTCAGATGGAGCAGTGGGCCGGCCCGATGACGCCGTCGGTGCCGGTCACCTTCACCGCCGCGCCCCGGTCCGCGGTGCGGGCCTGCGCGGCCGTGCAGATCAGCTGCTGCCGGGCGACCTCGGAGAGTTTCGTGACGGCGGTGTTCACCCGGACCGACACACCGTCCGGCCCCAGGGTCAGACTCAACACGGCGCGGATGTCCGGAAGTTCGGTACGGAGTCCCGCGTCGATCTCGGCCCTGGTGGGCCCGTCGAAGAGCATGGCAACCGCCTTGTCGGAGCCACGCCATACGTCCCCCGCGCCCGAGGAGTCTCCTTCCGGCGTCAGTTCGACCACCCTTACGACGGGCATCAGCCGGTTCGCGGACGACGAGGAAACGAAGTAGAGCAGCGCGCCCTGCTGGGGCCCCGGGGGCACGTCCACGGTCGCCGGATCGCCCACCTCGACGACATCCGTCGCCCGTATCCCGCACCCGGTACCCAGCAGCACGAGGGACAGCAGGGCGCCGAATGCGCGTACACGTCTCACTGGTTCTCCAGCGGTAGTTCCACGGTCACGACCGCGCCCCCCGCGGGCCCGTTGGCGGCATGCACGGTGCCGCCGTGCAGCCGTACGTTCTCCTGGGTGATCGCCAGGCCGAGCCCGCTGCCCGCCGACCGGGTGCGGGCCGCGTCGGCCTTGTAGAACCGGTCGAAGATGTGCGGCAGCACGGCGGGGTCGATCCCCGGCCCGCTGTCCGCGACTTCGGTCACCAGCCGGCGGTCCGCGCCCCGCCGCTCGGTCCGCAGCCGCACGGTGACGGGCTGCGCACCGTGCCGCAGGGCGTTGCCGACCAGGTTGGCGACGACGATGTCGAAGCGGCGCGGGTCGAGCATCGCCCGTATCCCGTCCGGCAGTTCGGTGCGGACCCGGTCCTCCCAGTGCCTGCCCTGCAGGGTCTTGCGGATCGTCTCGGCGACGTCGACCTCGTCGAGGTGAAGATCCGCGGCCTTCGCGTCGAAGCGGGAGATCTCCATCAGATCCTCCACGAGGGTGGCGAGCTTCCCGGTCTCGGCACTGATCAGCCGGACGGCCGCCGCGGTGTCGGCGTTCAGCTGGGCGGCGTCCTCGTCGAGCACCTCGGTGACGGCGAGCATTCCGGCGAGCGGGGTGCGCAACTCGTGCGAGACGTCCGAGGCGAAGCGTCTGGCCCGCGCCTCCGCCCGCTGGAGCTCCTCCACCGACTCCTGGAGCTTTGTCGATGACTCGTTGAACGTCCAGGCGAGTTCGGCGAGTTCGTCGGAGCCCCTGACCTCGATACGGGTGTCGAGCTCGCCCCGGCCGATGCCGGCGGCGGCCCGCCGCAGATCGCGTACCGGGCGCAGCACGCTGCGGGCGGCGAGCAGGGCGGGCACCAGCGCGACCAGGAGGGCGGGCAGGGCGCCGTCGCGGGCCGCGGTGACCATGGCGTTGACATTGGCCTCCTCGGTGGTGAGCGGCATCACGGCGTAGAGGACGAGCCCGGTGGGCTGGCGTCCGTCGCCCCGGTCGAAGACTGCGGGCATCCCGATGGTCAGCCAGGGCTCGCCGTTCTTGACGACTCGTTGGAAGGAGCCGTGCGCGTTTCCACGGGCGGCGTTGCGCAGTGCGGGCGTGATCACGCCGGAGGTGGGCCGGTCCGTCGAGGAGACCCGGGTCTTCCCGTACTCGGCGAAGACTCTCCAGGTGTGCGGCTTGCCTTCCCTGGCGAGGGCCTGGCAGGTCTGCCGCAGTTGCTCCGGATCCACCGGAAGGGTCACCGCCTGCGCGGCGATCCGGTCGCGGAACTGGGCGACGGCCGTGTCCTGCGCCTGCTGGAGGATGGCGGAGCGGGCCTCCCGGTAGGTCAGGGTCGCGGTGGTGACGACGCTGATCGCCGCGACCAGGAGGAAGGCGCCTACGAGACGGGTCCGCAGTCCGAACCGCGCGGCGAAGAGCTTCATGCGAGCGGTCCGAAGCGGTAGCCGAAACCGCGGACGGTCTGGATGTAGCGCGGGCTGCCCGCCACGTCCTCGATCTTCTGCCTCAGCCGTCGCACACAGGCGTCGACCAGGCGCGCGTCTCCGTGGTAGCTGTGCTCCCAGACGTATTCGAGGAGCTGCTGCCTGCTGAAGACCTGTTCGGGCGAGGCCGAGAGATGGAGCAGCAGCTTCAGTTCGGAGGGCGCGAGCAGGATGCGCCGCCCCGCCTTGGCGACGGAGAGCCCGGCGCGGTCGACGGCCAGTTCGCCGTGGGATTCGATGCCGCTGCGCCCCGCGGGTTCGGCGAGCCTGCGCAGTACGGCGCGGATCCTGGCCTCTATCACTTCGGTACGGGCCGGCTTGACGATGTAGTCGTCGGCGCCGGCCTCCAGCCCGACGACCACGTCGAAGTCGTCACCGCGCGCCGTGAGCATGATGATCGGCAGCTGGCTGGTCTCCCGTATCAGGCGGCAGACCTGGACCCCGTTCATTCCGGGGAGCATCAGATCGAGGAGCACCAGATCGGGCCGGAACTCCCCCAGCGCGGCCAGCCCCTCCTCACCGGTCTCGACGGCCCGCAGCTCATGACCGCGCCGCCGCAGCCCCAGCTCGACCCCTTCCCGTACGGAGGGGTCGTCTTCTATCAGCAACACGCGAGGCATGGCAGCAGTATCCCAGCGGTCAAGGAATGGATTCGAACCGGTGACCGGACTGTGCGCCGGGGGCTCACGCCCGCCGCAGCCGCCCCCGGCCCGCCGCGATCACAGCACTGACCTCCCGCAGCCGCAGCGGCCGTGCCAGCAGCGCCACCGTGAGCAGGAGTACGACAGCCCCCGCCCCCACCGCGGCGAAGTCCCCCGACCCCTCGCAGGCGCGAGCGGCCAGGTATCCCAGCAGCCCGGCGGGCACACACGCCACCACCAGCCGGAGCTGCGCCCACAGCCCGGGCGAACGCATCAGTGAGGGCCGGGCGGCATCGCTGCCGGAAACCCTGCGGTGCAGCACATACGCGGTGACGCCGAAGCCCGCGAACAGCGCCACCGAGTACGCCCCGGCCATCCCGGTCACGGCCCAGCGGACCGGCAGCAGCAGATACGCGGCAATCGAGAGCCCGGCGTTGAGCGCCGCGATCACCAGATTGAGGAGGAACGGGGTGCGGGTGTCGCTCATCGCGTAGAACGCGCGGGAGAGCACGTACTGCCCGGAGTAGGCGATCAGCCCCGGCGCGAACGCCATCATCATCCCCGCCATCACGGCAATGTCCGCGTCGCCGGTGCGCCCGTATCCGTACACGGCCCCCATCACCCATGGTGCCAGCGCGAACAGCAGGGCCACCGCGGGGACCACGACCGCTGCCGAGGTGCGCAGGGCGTACGAGACATCGCGCCGGACACCCGTCAGGTCGTTGTCGGCCGCCGCCCGGCTCATCCGGGGCATCAGCGCGGTGACGAGCGAGACGGTCACGATGCCGTGCGGCACCACCCACAACTGAAAGGCGTAGCTGTACGCGGTGTAGCCCACGCCGCCCGGCACATGCTGTTCCACGGCGTGCTGGCCGGTGGCGGTGGAGAGCCGGGTGACCACCCAGTAGGCGATCTGGTTGGTAGCCACGAGCATGACGAGCCATCCGGCCGCGCGCAGCGGCCGGGTGAGCCCACTGCCCCGCCAGTCGAACCGCGGCCGCCAGCGGAACTTCGCCGCGCGCAGCGCGGGCACCAGGGCGAGCGTCTGCACCGCGATCCCGGCGGTCGTACCCCAGCCGAGCCACTGGGCCTGCGCCGGGGTCAACGTACCGTCGGAGCCGGCCGCGACGGCCAGATAGGTCCCGAACACCGCAATGATCACCACGTTGTTGAGGACCGGGGTCCACATCATCGCGCCGAACCGGTCGCGGGCGTTGAGCACTTGACCGAGGAGGGTGAACAGTCCGTAGAAGAGGATCTGCGGCAGGCAGTAGCGGGCCAGGGCGACGGTGAGATCGGCCTGCTCGCCGTGGTAGTCGGGAGCGTAGACCGAGACGATCCACGGGGCGCCGACGACCGTGAGCGCGGTGAGGGCGAGGAGCCCGATCGTGCAGATGGTGAGCAGCCGGTCGGTGTACGCGGCGCCTCCGTCGGCATGGTTCCTGGCGGCCCGCACCAGCTCGGGGACGAAGACGGCGTTGAGCGCGCCGCCGATGAGCAGTGTGTAGAGGATGTTGGGCACGGTGTTGGCGACGGTGTACCCGTCCGCCTGGAGTCCGGTGCCGAGTGCGGCGACGACGACCGCCGAGCGGATGAAGCCGGTCGCCCGGGAGACGATGGAGCCGGAGGCCATGACGGCGCCGCTGCGCAGCACCGAGCCGGACTTGCGCTCTGCGGCCTTCGCGGTGGCCGCCTCGGTGGCCGTCATCGGCGCGCCAGGTACGCCTGGAACGCCCGGTACAAGGTGTTGTTGGCAGCTCCGCCCACCGATGTCTCCCACTCTCCGAGGGTCTCGACGACCTGGCCTCCGGTGCCGAGCTTCCAACGGAGCAGCCCGAAGGGGCGGTCGCCGGGGTCAAGGGTGGAGGGTACCCCGCGCATGTCGTGCACATCGGCGCCGAGCCCATGGGCGTCGAGCATCATCTTCCACTGCAGCGCGTTGCTGGGACGGACCTCGCGGCGGTGGTCGGCGGAGGCGCCGGTCTGGTACCAGACCCGCCGGCCGGTGCTGATCATGGTGTGGGCGGCCAGGATCTCGCCCTGGTGGACGGCCAGATAGAGCTTCATCCGGCCGGGGTGTTCGGCGTTGAGTACGGCGTACTGCTGCTGGTAGTACGCGAGGGAGCGGCCGAGCCGGAAGCCGTCGCGCTCCTCGGTGATCCGCAGCAGGCGGTGGAATTCCGGCAGTTCGGCCGCGCCGCCGATGACGATCCGCACGCCGGCCTTCTGGGCCTTGCGTACATTGCGGCGCCACTCCTGGTTGAGTCCCGACCACAGTTCGTCGGGGGTCCGTCCGGCGAGCGGCACCTGGAAGACATAGCGCGGCTGTGCGTCGGCGTCCCCTCCCCCGTCGCCGCCGCAGCGGCGCCAGCCGCGGGCCCGGAGCCGTTCGGCGACGGCCGTGCCGAGCGGGTCCACCTCCGTCGCGAGTACGTCGCTGACCTTGCGGCCGGGGCCGGTGGCGGCTTTGAGGCGGGCGGTGTCCCAGCGGCGGTACGCCGGCGAGGGGCCGATCCGTACGGCGAAGGCACCGGCCTTGCGCAAGTGCGCCATGAGCGGCCGCAGCCAGCGGTCGATGTCGGGGTCGGCCCAGTCGGCCACCGGCCCCTCGGGCAGATAGGCGAAGTATTTGCGGGTTCCCGGGAATTGCCGGTAGAGCACCAGCGCGGCCCCGGCCGGTTCACCCGAGTCGCCGTGCCAGCCGACCATTTCGGAAGTCCATTGGTCCTTCACCGAGGCCCAGGACGGATACTGCAGAAAGCTTGCCTCCGTACGGGTGGACACGAAGGCCCGGTGCTCGGCGGCGGTCAGGCTGCGTATCCGTAGCTCGTGGTCATGGCTGCGGTCTCCGGTCGCGAGCAACGCTGACATGTTCGTGGCCCTCCCTGGTCCGCCCCGTTGTCGGCTCTGCGGGGCTGCACAGGATGCTCACAGCGGTCCGTGACAGAGCCGAGCGGCGAATGTGACCGGACGATGACCGTTGCGCTGCGGTCCATGTCACACAGGGGATTTCCCGGTTTTCGGCCGATTTGCGGAACCTATCGTCGGGTGAATACCTCTCCACCGACGAGAAGCAATGCCTTGGAGGTTTTTCCGTTGATCTCTGCACGTCGGCGCATACGCCGTACCGCCCCGCTCGGCCGCCCGGTCCGGCTCACCCTGATCGCGGGTACCGCGGTGCTCGGCGCCACGCTCACCGCCTGTTCCGGCGCGTCCGCATCGGACTCGGGCAAGGGATCGGGGCACGTGGCCGGGAAGGCACCGGCGCAGGAAGCCGAGATCTCGGTGAACCTCCAGGGCGGCAGAGCCACCCCCGGGAAGCCGGTGAAGGTGACCCTCGACAGCGGCAGGCTGAAGACGGTCACGGTGAGCGCGGCCGAGGGGGACGCGCTCACCGGCCGGATATCCGCCGACGGCAGGACCTGGACGTCGGACCGGCCGGCCGCGCCCGGCACCACGTACAGCGTCGAGGCGAAGGACACCGAGGGCGGCAGCGACAAGGCCGGGTTCACCACCGCCGGGGCCGACAAGGTCAACAAGCTGACGCTGGCCCCCGGCAAGAACACCACGGTCGGTATGGCCCAGCCCCTGTCGATCGTCTTCGACAACCCGGTGAAGGACAGGGCCGCGGTCGAGAAGGCCCTGAAGGTCTCCACCTCGAACAACACCGAGGGCTCCTGGGGCTGGCTGCAGGACTACTCCGGCAAGGACCGCATCGACTGGCGGCCCAAGGAGTACTGGAAGTCCGGTACGAAGGTCACGCTCGACGCCGACCTCAACGGAATCGACTCGGGCCCGTCCGGCGGCTGGTTCGTCCGCGACTACAGGACCACCTTCACGATCGGAACCAACCAGGTGGTCAAGGTCGACCTCGATCGTCACCGGCTGACGCTGAAGCGGGACGGGAAGACCGTCATGGACGTGCCCATGTCGGCCGGCACGCCGGGCGGCGAGAAGGCGTCCTGGCGCGGCACGGCCGTACTGATGGCCAAGGAGGGCACGATCAACATGCGCTCCGAGACGGTCGGCCTGGGCGACGCCTACGACAAGATGGTCGACTCGTCGATGCGGCTGACCTGGTCGGGGATGTACGCCCACGCGGCGCCGTGGAACGCCGCCTACTTCGGGGTGGCCAACCACAGTTCGGGCTGTGTCGGAATGAGCGACTCCAATGCCGCCGCGCTGTACCAGCAGGTGCGGGTGGGCGACCCGTTCGAGATCACCGGCACGGACGCCAAGGGCACGGTCGCGGAGGGCAACGGGTACGGGGCGTGGAATGTGACATGGTCCGACTGGCAGGCGAAGAGCGCGCTGAAGTGAGCCGTACGGCCGCGCCGCGCTACTGACACCGCATCCAATAATCGTTACTCTCACGCAACTCACCGACGAGTTACCACGAGTAAGGAGCCGGGGTTACCGTCGGGTCACTTTGCACCGACACGCGTGAGGAGTGACCCGTGGCACGCCCGTACCCGGCTCTGCGCACCACCGCTTCCCTCGGAACAGTCGCCGCCCTGTTCGCCGGAGCCACCCTCGGCTCGGCCCCGGCGGCCGCCGCCCGGCCCGCCGCCGCAGCCGTGGCGGCGTCCGCCCCGAGCCTGAGGTTCTACGACATCCCCGGCTCCGGCGGGATCACACTCAAGGGCAATGTGTTCACGCCCGCCGGTGCGGAGCCGGGCGAGCGGCATCCACTGATCGTGCTGCCCACCAGCTGGGGCCTGCCACAGGTCGAATATCTTGCCCAGGCCCAGCAGCTCGCCGACTCCGGCTATGTGGTGGTCAGTTACACCTCGCGGGGCTTCTGGCTCTCCGGCGGCAGGATCGAGGTCGCGGGCCCGCCCGACCTCGCCGACGCCTCCTCGGTCATCGACTGGGCCCTGGCCAACACCCCGTCCGACCCGGACCGCATCGGCATGGGCGGGGTCTCCTACGGCGCGGGCATCAGCCTCCTGGCCGCCGGCCACGACAAGCGGATCAAGGCCGTGGTCGCTCTCAGCGGCTGGGCCGATCTCATCGACTCCATCTACAGCGGCCGCACCCAGCACCTCCAGGCCGCAGCCCTCCTCGGTGGCGCCGGCCTGCTCACCGGCCGCCCGGGCGACGAACTGAACCGGACGCTCACCGACTTCCTCGGCTCCGACCTCGCCAAGGAACAGGACATGATCGCCTGGGGGAAGAAGCGCTCCCCCGCCACGTACCTCGACGAGATCAACGCCAACGGCGCCGCCGTGATGATGGGCAACGCCTGGGGCGACACGATCTTCCCGCCCAACCAGTACGCCTCGTTCTACGACAAGCTCACCGGCCCCAAGCGCCTGGAGTTCCGCCCCGGCGACCACGCCACCGCCGAGGCCACCGGACTGCTCGGCCTGCCCAACGACACCTGGACCGACGCCCACCGCTGGTTCGACCGCTACCTCAAGGACGAGCGCAACGGCATCGACCAGGAGCTGCCGGTCCAGCTCAGGTCCCGCAACGACGGCGGCTACGAGGGCTATCCGGACTGGAAGTCGGTCGGCGCCGCCGAGGAACGGATCGCGCTCGACGGCACGAAGAAGATCTACGCGAATATCGACTCGGGCGCCAACGGCGGCATCGTCATGCTGTCCAACGCCCTCGACCAGTTCGTGAAGCTGCCGCCGCTCGCCTCAATCCCGCTGCTGCCCCGTACCTTCGCAGGCGTCTGGCAGTCCGAGACGTACGCGTCGAAGCGGCACATCCGGGGCACGGCCAGGCTCCACACCACGCTGACCAGCAACAAGGAGAGCGGCACCTTCGTCGCGTATCTCTACGACGAAGGGCCGCTCGGCCTCGGCAAACTGGTGAGCAACGCCCCCTATACCTTCCACGGACAGACACCGGACCGGCCGTTCCCCGTAGACCTGGAGCTGTTCTCCACCGCCTACGACGTCCCGGCCGGTCACCGGCTCGCCCTGGTGATCGACACCGTCGACCCGCTGTACATCGAGCACAACCCGGCCGGCTCACAGCTGACCTTCTCCTCGCCCCGGGCGGACCCGTCGTACGTGTCCGTTCCCTTGCGCGAGAAGTGATCACCGGCTGCTGCCGGGCGGGCACTGCCCCTCGGGGACCGCTTCTCAGCGGGTCCCGGCTACTGCACTCCCGGCAGCAGCGTTCCTGGTTCGGCCGGTGCGACCTCCACGGCCTTCGTCTTCGGATTGCGCCGCTCCCGCTTGGCCACCCACGTCGCGAACCAGGAGAGCAGCATGCACATCCCGATGTAGATCGGCGAGATCACCATCACCACAGGGATGAAGGGAAGATCGTAGTCGAGGTTGGAAGCGATGAGCTTGCCCGCGTGGAGGAATTCCTCGTAGGTGATCAGATAGCCCAGCGATGTGTCCTTGAGGGCCACCACCAGCTGGCTGATGATCGTGGGCAGCATGGCACGCACCGCCTGCGGGGCCAGTACGAACGTGGTGACCTGCGTCTTGCGCATCCCCAGGGCGTACGCGGCCTCGCGCTGGCCGCGCTCCACCGAGTTGATTCCGGTACGGAACACCTCGGCGAGCACCGAGCCGTTGTACAGGGTCAGACCGGTGACCAGCGCGGGCAGCGGCTGCACCTTCAGCGCCACGAAGATGAAGAAGATCATCACCAGAACGGGCATGGCCCGGAAGAACTCGACCAGAAGCGTCGAGGCCCAGCGCACGACCCGGTGGTCGGAGAGCCGGCCGACGGCGAGCACCGCCCCGAGCACGAGTGAGAGCACCGCGGCGTACGCGAACGCCTTGAGGGTGTTGCCCAGTCCGCGCAGCAGCAGCTCCTGAATGCCCTTGTACTCGAAGGGTGTCCATTTGACGCTGGTGAACTGTTCGGTGTCGAAGAGCAGATAGATGACCCAACCGACCAGGGCGAGGATCAGGGCCGTCGAGACGAACCCGTACAAGCGGTGGCGTTTACGGGTGACCGGGCCCGGGATGTCGTAGAGCGCGGTGGGGGACGGCGCGGTGCGGGTGGTCATCGGGCGACTCCCCAGCGCTTCTCCAGCACATTGAAGAGCGCACTGATGGACAGGGTGATGATCAGGTAGCCGACGGCGATCCAGACGAAGGTCCAGATGATGCTGTACCCCAGCTCGTTGAGGGTTTTGTAGGTGCCGAGCAGCTCGGTGACGCTGAAAGCCCCGGCGATCGCCGAGTTCTTGGCGAGGGCGATCAGCGTCGAGCCGATCGGCGGGATCACCGAACGGAACGCCTGCGGCAGCACGATGTTGTTCAGCGTCTGGCCGAACGTCATGCCGAGGCTGCGGGCGGCCTCGCCCTGCCCCGTCGGCACGGTGTTGATGCCGGAGCGCAGCACCTCGCAGATGAACGCGGAGGTGTAGCAGCCGAGCGCGAGGACCGCGAAGACCTTGAAGGGAAGCACCAGGCCGAAGCGCGGCAGTCCGAGCAGGACGGCGAAGAAGAGCAGCGTCAGCGGGGTGTTGCGCAGCACCGTCACCCAGACCGTGCCGAGCACCCGGAGCGAGCCGACGGGAGCCACCCGGCAGGAGGCCATGAAGAAGCCGAGGAGCAGGGCCAGGATCGAGGAGTAGACGGTCAGCTCGACCGTGCCGAGGAAGCCCTTGCCGTAGAGGGAGAAGTTCTGTGTGAGTACGTCCATGGTCGATGCCCGCCTCTCAGGTCGCCGGGTAGCGGTCGATGGGCGGCGGAGTCGGCGCGGGCACTCCGGACAGACCGAGTGTGGCCTCGAACGCCCTCTTCCAGTTGCCGTTCTTCTCGTTCGCCTCCAGGGCGTCGTTGAGGGCGAACCGCAGCGCGTTGTCGCTGCGCGGGACGCCGATGCCGTACGGCTCCTCGGAGAACGGCTTGCCCACCACCTTCAGCTCCTTGGGCGCCTTGGCGGCGAAGCCCAGCAGGATCGCGTCGTCGGTGGTGACGGCGTCGACCTGGTACGTCAGCAGGTTGTCGACGCAGATCGAGTACGTGTCGTAGCCGACCAGGATCGCCTTCGGGTAGTCGGCGGCGATGCGCTGGTACGGGGTCGATCCGGCCGCCGAGCAGACCGTCCTGCCGGCCAGGTCCCCAGGGCCGTTGATGTCGTGTTCGTCGGTGCGGACGAGCAGCGACTGCCCGGCCATGAAGTAGGGCCCGGCGAAGCCGACGAGCTTCTTGCGCATGGCGTTGATGGTGTAGGTGCCGACGTAGTAGTCGATCTGGCCGTTCTGAAGAGCCGTCTCGCGGTTGGCGGAGGCGATGGTCTTGAAGCGGATCGTCTTCGGGTCGAAGCCGAGTGAGGCCGACATCATCCTGGCGATCTCGATGTCGAAGCCGGAGTAGACACCGGTGGCCGGGTCCTTCTCACCCAGATAGGGCTGGTCCTCCTTGGCCCCGACCCGGAGGTATCCGCGCTTCTTCGCCTTCTTCCAGGTCGGTGATTCGGGCAGCCGGAAGCTGGTGTCGACCTTGTACACAGGCAGTTGCTCGGGCTTCGGTCCCTTCACCGGCGGGCTGCCCTCCTTGCCGCAACCGGCGGCGAGCACGGCCAGCAGGAGACCGGCGCAGGCGGCCAGAACTCTTCTCGTACGCAACACGGAGCTCCCCGTCAGTGCTTGAGGATCTTGGACAGGAAGTCCTTGGCGCGATCACTCTCCGGAGCGGTGAAGAACGCCTCGGGAGTGCGGTCCTCGACGACGCGGCCGTCGGCCATGAAGACCACACGGTTGGCGGCGGAGCGGGCGAAGCCCATCTCGTGCGTGACGACGACCATGGTCATGCCGTCCCGGGCGAGCTGCTGCATGACCTCCAGCACCTCGTTGATCATCTCCGGGTCGAGTGCAGAGGTGGGCTCGTCGAAGAGCAGCGCCTTGGGGTCCATGGCGAGGGCGCGTGCGATGGCCACCCGCTGCTGCTGGCCCCCGGAGAGCTGGGCGGGGAACTTATCGGCCTGCGAGGCGAGTCCGACCCGCTCCAGCAGTTCCCGGGAGCGCCGGTCGGCGTCGTCCTTCTTCCGCTTGCGGACCTTGAGCTGGGCGAGTGAGACATTGGCCAGCACGGTCTTGTGCGCGAACAGGTTGAACGACTGGAAGACCATGCCCACTTCGGCCCGGAGCTGGGCCAGCCCCTTCCCCTCCTCGGGAAGAGGTCTGCCGTCGATCGCGATGCGACCCGACTCGATCGTCTCCAGCCGGTTGATGGTCCGGCAGAGCGTTGATTTACCGGAGCCGGAGGGGCCGATGACCACCACCACCTCCCCGCGGCCGACGGTGAGATTGATGTCCCGCAGTACGTGCAACTGCCCGTAGAACTTGTTGACGTCCCGCAGCTCGATCAACGGATCGACGGCCATACGCTGCCCCACCCACTTGTCGCTATGTCGAGGTCAGCGCAAACTATCCAGCGCGAAAAGGGACTTCGCCTCCGACACGCACAAATGGGGCATAAGGCGTCTTGTCTGGTTTTGGCGAAAGGTCTACCCCTCGGCCGACTCCGAGTACACCTGCGAGAGCTCGGGACTGCCCGCCATCGCCCAGTCCAGCCCGGCCTCGACCACATCGATCTCCCGCCCGGAGGCGAGCCGCACCACGGGCTGTCCGCTCGGCCAGATGCTCCAGACCGCCCCGGGGACGTTGCGCACCAGAACCGTGCCCAGGTACAGCCCCGCGTCGTTGCCCAGCCAGGGCAGTTCCTCGGGATCGTCGCGCCAGCGCGGCGGCAACTGGTCGAGAGCCGCCAACGAGGCCGGGCTGTCATCGAGTTCGAGCCCCCGCTGCCCCGCCCGGACACGCAGCAGCTCGCACTCGGCAAGGAGCTCGGCCACGCCATCGGGATCAGCCGCGACGGCGGCTGCGAGCCCCGCCTCCCGTGTGCCGGAGTGACGCTTGCGCCAGTTGTCCAAGAAAGGGATGTTCATGATCGGTTCCCCTTTGGTGCGTTGCCACTGAATACAGGCCCGGCCTGGGCACCATCACACACAGGCGACATCGAGCAGCCAGCTCCAGTTGGCGTCGGTTCGCTCACGTTCACCGTGATCATCTCCCACTCGACTCCCACTGGGCTCCCATCGCGTCAACTTGGCGAAGTGCGAACATCAGCCCACCATGACACAAAGCCGGCCCCGGGTCGCTGCACCTTGGGCGGCGTGGACGGCGACCCGAGACGGGCAATGCGACCACCGATGGAGATCACTTCTCGTTGGCCACCCATTCAAGTAAACAAACGTTCGAATTTGCGACAGTGCCGGTAGGCCTGCGGCATATGCCGGGAGGAGCAGGGCAGTTCCGGTCAACACTCCGGCAAATACAGCGATCATGCGTTTGTCGAGTGCCTGCCGACCTGCCGCTCCGGATCCTCGAACACCGCCGCGCCCTCGGCGACCGCATCCGCAACCGGCGCATGCACCAAAACCTCACCCAGGAACGGGTCGAGGTCTCTCGCAACACGGTTCAGCGCACCGAAGGCGCCCAGTCCGACACGCGGATCAGCCACCTATGGCGCATCGCCGCAGCTCTCGGCACCACCGTCGCCGCGCCCCTCGGCGAATGGAAGCCTGCTCTGTCGCGTCGTAGCTTTCCGGGTAGGGGTCGGTGGGCTCGATCCGGTACACGTCGCAGCCGATGAGATCGCGGATCTTGCGGGCCACGACCTCGGTGTTGCCCACCTTCAGGTCGGTGCGATCGCCGTAGTAGTAGTTCTCGCCGGGCCGCGAGAAGTTACGCGAGCAGCACCTTGCCCCGCGCTGTACCGCTCGCCGCCGGGCTCGGCGACGTCTGTCGCCGACCGCGGGCTTGCCGATCGTTCGCGGGCGATCAGCTGGTTGGGCGGGGCACGGTCATGGCGGTGACTCCGGTGAGCGGCGCGGCGCGCAGGATCGTTCGGCGCCGGGCCGAGCTGTGGTTCGGCTGATTCACAGATGGGCCCTTCGCGAGGGATCTGGCAGCGAGAGGGGCGAGCGGCCGGCGAAGCGGTTGCTCGCCCCTGGGGTGTCGGGTTCGGGTCAGGCGTCCGAGCGGCGCCCCGCGAGCCAGGTGACGATCTCGGGGTCGTGGTGGTCGAAGAACAGGGAGCTGCCGGTGTCGAGGGTGGCGATCTCAGCCATCTGCTCGTCGGTGAGCCGGAAGTCGAAGACGTCGATGTTCTCGGCCATGCGCTCGGCGCGCACGGACTTGGGGATGGCGATGACGCCGCGCTGGGTGAGCCAGCGCAGCACGACCTGTGCGACCGACTTGCCGTACTCCTTGCCGATCTCGGCCAGCAGCGGGTTGGTGAACAGGTCGTTCCTGCCTTCGGCGAAGCCGCCCCAGGACTGGATCTGCACACCGTGTTCGCGCATCAGGTCCTGGTAGTCGGCGCGCTGGAAGAAGGGGTGGGTCTCGATCTGGTTGACCTGCGGGGTGATCTCGTTGTTGACGATCAGGTCGATCATCCGGTCGGGGTAGAAGTTGGCGACGCCGATCGCCTTGGCCGCGCCCTCGCGGTTGAGTGCCTCCATGGCGCGCCACTGGCCGTAGACGTCGCCGTACGGCTGGTGCATCAGGTACAGGTCGAGGTAGTCCAGGCCCAGCTTGGTCAGGGACGTCTCGAACGCGCGGTTGGTGTTGTCCTCGGCGGGCGCGTCCTGGACCCACAGCTTGGTGGTGACGAACAGGTCCTCGCGGGCGATGGCACTGGACTTGATGGCGCGGCCGACGGCTTCCTCGTTGCCGTAGGCGGCGGCGGTGTCCAGCAGGCGGTAGCCGGCGGCCAGTGCCTCGGAGACGGCGCGCTCGGTGTCCTCGGCGGGGATCTGGTAGACGCCGAAGCCGAGGAGCGGCATCTCGACGCCGTTGTTGAGGATGACGGTCTGCATGAGCGGAGTGTCCTTCGCGCTGTGCGGGTGGGAGGGGATGTCAGGGGCGGATGAGGGCCTTGAGGACCTGGCGGTCGGCCATGGCCCGGTAGGCGTCCGGTGTCCGGTCGAGGGTGAAGGTCTGGTCGAAGACGCGGCCGGGGGCGATGGTGCCGTCCAGGACGTCGGGCAGGAGCTGCTCGATGTAGGCACGGGCGGGGCCGGCGCCGCCGGTCAGCGTGATGTTGCGCATGAAGGCGGCCGGGCCGATCGGTCCCTGCTCGTACTGCGGGACGCCCAGGCGGCTGACGGTGCCGCCGTCCAGGACCGCGCCGAGCGCGGTGTCCAGGGCCGGACGGGTGCCGACGGCCTCGATGACCTTGTCCACGCCGCCGGTCAGCTCGCGGATGCGGGCGATGCCCTCCTTGCCGCGCTCGGCGACCACGTCGGTGGCGCCGAACTCGCGGCCGAGGGCGGTGCGGGCTGCGTGGCGGCCGGCGAGCACGATCCGCTCGGCGCCGAGCCGCTTGGCGGCGATGACCGCACACAGGCCGACCGCGCCGTCGCCGACGACCAGCACCGCGTCGCCGCGGGTGACGCCGGCCGTGATGGCGCCGTGGTGGCCGGTGGTCATCACGTCCGACAGGGCCAGCAGCGACGGGAGCAGCGCGGAGTCGGCGGCCACCGGCAGCCTGACCAGGGTGCCGTCCGCATACGGGACGCGGACGGCCTCGCCCTGCCCGCCGTCGACGCCGTCGAAGCCGTACCGGCCGCCGTTGCGGCACGAGATCTGCAGGCCCCTGGCGCAGTAGTCGCAGGTGTTGTCGCTGTAGGTGAACGGGGCGACGACCAGATCACCGGTCTTCAGGCCGGTCACGTCGGCGCCGGTCTCCTCGACGACGCCGAGGAACTCGTGCCCCATGGGGCGGCCGGTGTCGGTGGCGGGCATCGACGCGTAGGGCCACAGGTCGCTGCCGCACACGCATGCGGCCAGCATGTGCACCACCGCGTCGGTCGGCTGGACGATGTTCGGGTCGGGCCGGTCCTCGACGCGGACGTCGCCGGCTCCGTACATCACTGCTGCATGCATGAACGGTGTTACTCCAAACGAAGGGCGGGGTGGCGCCACAACAAGCGCGGCGTGCCGGGTCGGAATCAGCGTTCGAGCATTTGCGCCTGGGCCGCGGTGTGGGTGTCGCCGGCGGCGGGTGGCAGGCTGCTGAGCTTGTCGAGGTGCTCGGCGGTCAGCGTGACGGCGTCGGCGGCGGTGTTCTCCTCGACCCGGCTGACGCGCTTGGTGCCGGGGATCGGGGCGATGTCGTCGCCCTGTGCCAGCAACCAGGCCAGCGCGACCTGCGCGGGCGTGGCGCCGACCTCGACGGCCAGGGCCTTGACCTCGTCGGCGAGCGCGAGGTTGCGCTGGAAGTTCTCGCCCGTGAAGCGCGGGTTGTCGCGGCGGAAGTCGCCTTCGTCGAACTGGTCGGCAGAGCGGACCGTACCGGTCAGGAAGCCGCGTCCGAGCGGGGAGAACGGCACGAGGCCGATGTTCAGTTCCCGCAGGACGGGCAGAACGCGCTCCTCGATACCGCGCGTCCACAGGGAGTACTCGGACTGGACCGCGGTGACGGGCTGGACGGCGTGGGCGCGGCGGATCGTGTCGGGGCCTGCCTCCGAGAGGCCGAAGGCTCGGACCTTGCCCTCGGCGATCAGCTCGCCGACGGCGCCCGCGGTCTCCTCGATCGGCGTGTTCGGGTCGACCCGGTGCTGGTAGTACAGGTCGATGTGGTCGGTGCCCAGGCGCCTCAGGGAGCCCTCGACGGCGGTGCGGATGTTGGCCGGGCTGGAGTCCAGGTTCCAGGCACCGTCTCCGCCGTGGGAGACCAGGCCGAACTTAGTGGCCAGCACCACCTGCTCCCGGCGCCCCTTCAGGGCCCGCCCGAGCAGTTCCTCGTTGATGTAGGGGCCGTAGATCTCGGCGGTGTCGATGAGCGTGACACCCAGCTCCAGCGCCCGGTGCACGGTCCTGATGGACTCCGCGTCGTCGGTGCCGGCGCCGGTGTAGCCGTGGGACATGCCCATGGCGCCCAGACCGATCCGGGAAACCTCCAGGTCACGCAGGTTGATGTACCGCATTGCACCCTCTTCCGATCCATGGTGTTGCCCGGTCTCTCACTTTCGCCCGGCCCGGCACGTCGTGCCGGTTGGAGCCTGGGCGACGGCGAGGGGGCCGGCGTCTTCCTCATTCACCTTCGCCCGGATCGCTCCGGTGTGGCAGGGCGGGCTCTTCAGGGGTAATGACAGGGCCCCCCTCCCGCCCGCGCAGCGGGTGCCCGGCGGGTGAGACTGGAGTCATGGCATCCGAGAGCGCGCACAGCGAGGGCGCCGAGCTGGGCCGCTACCTGCGCGCCCGCCGCACCCAGACCAGCCCCGAACACGCCGGCCTCACCGTCGGCGCCGGAATCCGCCGCACACCCGGTCTGCGCCGCGAGGAGCTGGCCACCCTCGCCGGCATCAGCATCGACTACTACGTACGCCTGGAACGCGGCAAGGAGACCCGCCCCAGCCCCGCCGTCCTCGACTCCCTCGCCCGCGCCCTGCACATGGACGACCAGGAACACCAGCACCTGCGCGAACTCGCCGCCCGCGCGGCCCGCTACGCGCCCGAACCGCCCCCGGCGCCCAGCCGCACGGTGCGCCCCCACCTAAAGCTGCTGCTGGAGTCGCTGCGCCCGAACCCCGCCTACGTGATCAGCCGCAGCATGGACATGCTGGCCTGGAACCCCGGCGGCCTCGCCCTGTACGCGGGCCTGGAGGACTGGCCGGTCAAGCACCGCAACCTCGCCCGCTACCTCTTCCTCCACCCGGCCGCGCGTGACCTGTTCCCGGACTGGGACCGCCAGATCACCGGCTGCGTCGCCCGGCTGCGCGCCGTCGCCGGCACCGCCCCCGATGCCCCCGATCTCACCAACCTCGTCGGCGAGCTGCTTCTGAAGAGCCCGGACTTCGCGGGCCTGTGGGAACGCTACGAAGTGACCGGACGCAAGCCCGCGCAGAAGATCTTCCAGCACCCGCAGGTCGGAACGGTCACTCTCACCTCGCAGTCACTGCACATCGAGGGCACCCCGGGCCAGCGCATCGGCGTCTACACCGCTGAACCCGGCAGCCCCGACCACGACGCCCTGCTACTGCTCGACATGACCGCGCCCCGGCCGGCCGAACGTCCCGCGGCCACCCCCGAAGCCACCGGCCGGCAGTCGTGAGCCACCACGGGCGACGCGCCTGTGCCTGTCCCCCGACATGCCGGCGGCCGTCCTGTAGCTCAACGTGTGGACGAACTCCTGACCGTCGCCTGCCTGCTGGCCGGCAGCACCACCTCGATCCGCGCCGCGACTCGCCTGACCGGCACCACCGTCAGCAGCCACAACGTGTCAGCGCTCCTCGCCGACCTCACCCGCCGCAGCGACTGCGCCGATGTCCTGCTCGCGCACTCCTCGACGAGCACGGCATCGACGAACCCGTCCAATGAGCCCCGCGGCTGGCCGCCCGCGCGCTGCACCACCTGTCCCTGCAGGCCATTGCCGACCGCGAAGGAACCAGCCCGGCCGCCGCACGCCTCGCCCTGCTCAAGGACGGCGTCAACATGCGCCCCCAGGGGCGTACCTGACGCGACGGTGAGATGCCAGTCATCATGCGCGGAGGTCGCCCGCCGCTCGGCACGGTTGCGCGCCGACGCCCGGGCCGAGGGCGGCACCCCGCGCGCCGCCGACCTCATCGAGAACATGCCGGCCTGAACCTTGTCCACCACAGTTGGGGGCGGTGAGGCACCCCCCTGCTTCACCACCTCGGCTGTTGTCATCAGTCTCTTGGTGGGCTCAGCAGTCGCATCTGCCCTGCCGTAGGCACGCACGGGGCACAGGACCGCGGCCTGCACGGTCGACGCCTCCGCCATGCCGGGCTTGCGACCTCCGACACCGCCACGCTTACGCGCGGCCTCCAGGCCGTTCTTCGTCTTCTTGAACTGGGCGGCCGTTCCGGCGGCAAAAGGAGTGGAAGCGAGGAGACCCGGGCTGGTAGCTTCGCGATCATGTCCAGCCCCGAGTCCGACAGAGACTAGCCACCGGTCCACCGGTGGCTGATCCGCTGTCGAGTTGATCCCGTACGGCCGAGTACCGGTCGTGGGTTCGTTGCCGCCGGGCTGCCGCCGCGGGACCACCGCCATGTGGGCTGCGCTTTCCCGTATGCGCTCGTGTTGCACTCGTGCGCAGATTCTCCGGCTCCGGCGCCTGCCGAGTTGTCGAGTCCCGTCCTTGAACGCCCGGACGTTCTTCCGTGTTGCCGCTCGTCATGACGGGCGGGCGCGGCCCACACCCCCTGCCTGGTCCATCCATCAGCCGTCCATGGGGTTTTTTCATGCCATTTGGTGTCTACGCGCTCGGGCTCGCCGTCTTCGCCCAGGGCACATCCGAGTTCATGCTGTCCGGTCTGGTCTCGGACATCGCCGCCGACCTCCACGTATCCATTCCGGCCGCGGGGCTGCTCACCTCGGCCTTCGCGATCGGGATGGTCGTCGGGGCGCCGTTGATGGCGCTCTTCAGCCGGAACTGGCCGCGCCGCCGTGCCCTGTTGTTCTTCCTCTGTGTCTTCAGCGCCGTCCATGTCATCGGCGCGCTCACCCCCAGCTATGGGGTGCTTCTCGCGACGCGGGTCGTCGGGGCGCTGGCGAACGCCGGTTTCTGGGCCGTGGCCCTGGTGACGGCGGTCTCCATGGTCGGACCCGAGGCCCGGGCACGCGCCACGTCCGTGGTGGTCGGGGGCGTCACCATCGCCTGTGTGGCCGGGGTGCCCGCAGGAGCGGCTCTGGGCGGGCACTGGGGGTGGAGGTCGGCATTCTGGGCCGTGGCCCTCGTCTCCGTACCGGCTGCCGTCGTGATCGCCAGGACGATTCCGGGGGCACGGCCGGAGTCCGCTCCCGCACCCGCACGCGACGAGCTGAGGGCCCTGGCCCGTCCGCGGCTGCTGCTGACCCTGCTGACGAGCGCCCTCGTGCAAGGGGCGACGTTCTGCGCGTTCTCCTACTTCGAACCGCTCGCAACCCATGTCACCGGACTCGGTGCCGCCTGGTTGCCCGCCTTGCTCGCACTGTTCGGCCTGGGCTCGTTCGTCGGGGTCACCGCCGCCGGCCGGCTCATCGATGCTCGGCCGGTCGCCCTCACCACGGCCGGTCTGCTCGCGCTCGCCGTCGGCTGGACCGGGTTCGCACTGACCGCGGGAAGCCCGTTCGCAACGGTCGCGCTCGTCTTCGTCCAGGGCATGCTTGCGTTCGGCACCGGGACGGCGCTGATCTCGTGGGTGTTCCGGCTGGCGGCCGACGCACCGACCCTGTCCGGCTCGTTCGCCACGTCCGCCTTCAATGTGGGCGGCGCGCTCGGACCCTGGTTCGGCGGGCTCGCGATCGACGCCGGGTTCGGCTTCCGCTCACCGCTGTGGGTGAGCGCACTCCTGATGGTCCTGGCGCTGGGCACCGCCGGGGCGTCACTGGGAATGCGCCGGGCCACCGACCGGAGTCGCGACGGAGTTCCTGCGGTCTGACCGGCCTCGAATGAAGCCCCGCCCGGCGCTGACGGGCGGGGCTGTCCTGGTCACAGCAAGCAGCCAGCAAGCGGGATAAGGACATCGACCACCGTATCGGCGACCACTGACAACGACGGCCGACGTCCGAGGCGTCAGAGATCGAGGTCCACGACCACCGGGGCGTGGTCGGACGCACCCTTGCCCTTGCGCTCCTCGCGGTCCACATAACTGTCCTTGACCGCCGCGGTGAAGGGCGCGTTGCCGTAGACGAGGTCGATCCGCATGCCCTTGTTCTTCGGGAAGCGCAGCTCCCGGTAGTCCCAGAAGGTGTACGGGCGGTCGTACTTGAGCGGGCGCGGCATGACGTCGGACAGGCCCTCCTGGCGCAGTGCGGCGAGGGCGGCGCGCTCGGCGGGAGTGACGTGGGTCGCGCCCTCGAACAGCGCCGGATCCCAGACGTCCTCGTCGGTCGGAGCCACATTGAAGTCGCCCAGGACCGCGAAGGGCTGCGCGCCCACGGCGTCCGCGGCAACTGCCTTCTGCAGGGCCTCGAACCAGCGCAGCTTGTACGCATAGTGCGCGTGCTCGATCTCGCGGCCGTTGGGCACGTACACCGACCAGACGCGGACCGGGCCGCAGGTCGCCGAGATCGCCCGGGGCTCCTGCACCCCGTCGTACTCGGGACCTTCGGGCAGTCCCCGGACGACGTCGGACAGGCCGGCCCGGGAGACCAGCGCGACCCCGTTCCACCGGCCGGTGGCGTTGACCGCGGACTCGTAGCCGAGCTCGCGGAGCTCGTCCACCGGGAACTGCTCAGCTGTGCACTTGGTCTCCTGGATGCACAGCACATCCGTGCCGGTGCTCTCCAGCCAGGCCAGCAGCCGCGGGAGCCGGGCGGTGATCGAATTGACGTTCCAGGTGGCGATGCGCATGTACGTAAACCTAGCGGCTCCCACTGACAGTCGCCGGACCGGCGGGGTCACAGGCCGGTCGATTCCCCCGGAGTCAGCCGGCCGTGGTCGGCTCCGCCGAGGCTGCCGATCTGGTTGTCGTAGACCGGGCGGGCCAGATCGGTGAGCAGCGCATCGTGGATGTCGATGGCGCGGCGCGGCTTGACCTCGCGTACGTAGTCGATGACCTCGGAGATCTTGTTCCAGGGGGCCATCACCGGGAGCAGCAGGGTGTCGACCGGCTGGTCGGGGACGGTGAGCGCGTCGCCCGGGTGGAAGAGCGAGCCGTCCACCAGGAAGCCGATGTTGGTGATCCGCGGAATGTCCGGGTGGATCACCGCGTGCAGCTCTCCGTGCACCTGTACGTCGAACCCGGCCGCGGAGAAGGTGTCCCCGTGGCCGACGGTGTGGACCCGGCCCGGGAAGGCCGCCGAGAGCTGGTCGGCCACGCTGCGCAGGGTCCAGATCTCGGCGGCCGGGTTGGCCTCCATACCGGCGCGCAGCCGGCCCTCGTCGAAGTGGTCGAAGTGCTCGTGCGTCACCAGTATCGCGTCGGCGCCGACGGCGGCGTCCTCCTCCGAGAGGCCGCCCGGGTCGATGACGAGCGTCCGCCCGTCCTTCTCCAGACGGATGCAGGAGTGCGTCTTCTTGGTCAGTGTCAGGTGCATGGGGTTCACGGCGTTCATGGCCCCATCCTGCTACGGACGGGGCGTCGTTTCTTCCTGAATCACGCTCTGGGCGATCGAGAACGCGGCGCTCGCGGCCGGTACTCCGCAGTACACGGCGGTCTGCATCAGCACCTCCTTGATCTCGGCCGGGGTGAGGCCGTTGCGCAGTGCGGCCCTGACATGGGCGGCCAGGCTCTCCAGATGGCCGGAGGTGACCAGCGCGGTGAGCGTGACACAGCTGCGGGTGCGGCGGTCCAGGCCCTCCCGGGTCCAGACCTCGCCCCAGGCGTAGCGCGTGACGAGTTCCTGGAAGTCGTCGGTGAATTCGTCGGAGGCGGCCATGGTCCGGTCCACATGGGCGTCGCCCAGCACCTCGCGGCGCACCTTCATGCCGGGCTCGTACGGGTCGGCGCGTCCGGTGGTCCCGGTCTCGGGCTGCGGTGTGGCGGCGGTGATCTCCGCGATGGGCAGCACCGGGGTGGAGAGCTGCGGGGCGAAGGGCGGGACGGGGATGGCGGCGAGGGTGTCCTGCCAAGCCGTGGAGAAGTGGGTGAGGAGCAGGTCGGTGACGGCTCCGGGCTGCTCGACCGGGGCGAGGTGGGAGGCGCCGGGGACGAGGGCGAGCCGGGCGTCCGGTATGCCCGCGACCAGGGTGCGGGCGTCGCCAGGTCCGGTGACCCGGTCCTCGGCACCGACCAGTACGAGGGTGGGAGCGGTGATGCGGCCGAGTTCGCCGCGGACGTCGAAGGCGGCGAGGGCTTCGCAGGCGGCGATGTAGCAGCCGGGGTCGGTGGTGCGGACCATCTGGACGGCCCACTCGACGATGGCCGGCTGGGCGGCGGCGAAACCGGGGGTGAACCAGCGCTCCGGTGCGGTGCGGGCCATCGGCTCCAGACCATTGGTGCGGACGACCACCCCGCGCTGGCGGAACTCGTCGGCGCTGCCGAACCGGGGCGAGGCGGCGACCAGCGCCAGCGAGGCGACCCGGTGCGGGTGGCGCAGCGCGAGGTCGGCGCCGATCGCGCCGCCGATGGAGCAGCCCGCGTACCCGAAGCGCTGGACGCCGAGCCTGTCGAAAGTGGCGAGCAGCCGGTCGGAGAGTTCGGTGACGGCGGTCGCGGGGTGGGCGGGGGCGCCGCCGTGGCCGGGGAGGTCGAAGCGGAAGACTCTCCAGTGCTGGGTGAGCTCCGGTATCTGCCGGTCCCACATGTGCCATGAAGTACCGAGGGAGGGGCCCAGGACCAGGATCGGTGCGTCTTCTGGCCCGTCAAAGCGGTATTGCAGGGTTTCAGTCTTCGTCTCGCTCACCCGCTCACGCTCCCATATCTCACAATTTCTCATGGAAGGGGGTCGGGAGACTCGCCAGACCTCCCCATGTATCCGCCGCCGGACGAAGATCCTCCACATCCGGCTTCACATACCAGCGCTTCGAGGTCTTGACGTCGGTATGCCCCGCCCACAGCACAAGGAGGCGATCAGGCACCCCGTTGTTCGCGAGGTATGTGAAGCAACTCGCGCGGGCATCGTACAAGTGGGCTCCGGAGCGCGTTCTCAGCCGTGATCTTGTACGCCCGCACGCGCAGATGTCACCCGTCGAGTGTCCTGCCGAGTTCGTCCGCGAGCAGATGCCCGCTGTTCTCGTACGCCTCCCTCGCCGCCCGCTTCTCGGCCATCTGCGTGCCCCTGAAGCGCTTCGGGGCTTCGCCGACCAGAGCGAGCGGGGGAAGAGTCCGCTCACCGGCGGCCGACTTCGTGTCCCTTTCCACCACCGTCTTGTTCCCCATCAGCGTTCGCGTGCTCCACGCAGAGCGACACCGCGAGATGGCAGTGCGGGGGTCAGGGACGGCAGGAAGGGGTAGAGGAGGTACGAGGCGGTCCGGGGTGGACGACTCCTCGGCCGCAAAGGCGAGTTCGGCTTTCTACGGTATGTCGGGGAAAGGGATTTGACGGAGACAGGCGTCCGATGGGCGTCCGGGCACGGACCTTGTCCTGCGGCTTGCTCCACGTGGGATCAACGGGGCCGTGCCCCTTTGCTCGGCGCGTACGAGAGCTGCGAACATCTCGTCATCGAACGCAACCGTCGCCCCTCCGACCGCGTGAGTGCCTGCGAAAGGTGTCATGGCGAAGAAGGGGGGCTCGGTGCCTCGCACTGAGAATGCAAGCAGCGGGGTGAAGCCGGGCGCGTCGCTTGCAGGGGCCGCGCTCGGCGATCCCCTGCTCGGGTTGGCCAATCAACTCGTCCCGGACTGAGGCATCGTCGTGGACACAATTGGAAGGCTGGTACGGAACGGTAAGGCCGTCGCGACCGCATTCGTCGTCACTGTCGATGGGCTCGCCGCCACCGCCGCTCACGTTCTCACTCCTCATGCAGGCGCCGAATGGACGTTTGAGCCGATCACAGTGCCTGGACTGTCGCTGCCGGTCGACACCTCCTTACCCTCGGATGCGGCAGCCGATGTGGCGCTCATCCACGTCCGCGGAACCGTGAACTGGCAGCCGATGACGCTCATATCACACACGAGCGCCACGCCCGGAGACTCGGTTCACCTGCGTGGTTTCGCCGCGTCACGCGACTACGACTCCGGTGTCGGCAACTACGTCGGCGAAACGGCGGAAAACGGCCGTGCATGGGTGAAGACAAGCTGCCGGCACGCTCAACCGGGCATGAGCGGCGCACCTGTGCTGCTCACCGGCACGGGCAGCGTCATCGGCGTCGTATCGGCGCGCCTCAACTCGGGACGCTGGAACCGCGACACCGTGCTGCTCGCACCGACTGAGGATCTCGTCGCGCTCGCTCCCGAGCGCCTCCATCTCGCCGAACCGATCCGCCAGTTCGCGAACGGGACCTTGCGGTTGTCGTGGCTGCGAGGAAACACGGCGGAACTCATCCTGGAAACGGACGACTTCAACGTGTCGCTCGGTCGTAATTCGACCAATCGCGTGTACCTGCCGGACGACCGCGACAGCCGCTTCCACGGCCACCTGACCTTGGCCGGCACAACACTGGTCTACCAACACCTGGGCTCTCGCCCCGCGTTCCTGGCCGGCCCTACGCGGCAGCTGAAGATCTCCAAGGGTGACTCCTGCCCGGTCGGTGACAAGGACCGTCTGCATGTCGCGAGCGGAACGATGCTGGTGGAGTTCTCCGGGCCCGATCTGTTCGACCCGAATGCGGGGCCGACAACACCGCCGGACGAGGAGGAATCAAAGGAGTGGACACTGATCTGACTGCCGACGAGCCGTACGAACCTCCCCAACCGTTCGCCGGCGCGCCCGCAGCTGTCGGCGAAGTACTGGCCGGTCGCTGGTCAGTGGCGGAGATCCGTCGCGGCGGGCAGGCATGGGTGCTGATCGTCGACGACCTCGAGCACGGACATCGCCGCGCGATCAAGACTCCTCTGTACGCCGAACTCACCGGCGACGCCGAACTCGCGATGCTGTTGGAGCTCGAACCGCATCCCCACACCGTCACCACACTGGACGTGATCGAGATACGAGGTCGATCGGGCATCGTCTTCGAGTACGCTCCCTCGACTCTGACCGACCTGCTGAGACAGCACCACCGGGTCGCGTCGCTCCAGCCTTCGCCTGACGGACGCCGCGACGAACCCGCCACAATGAACGTACCGCCGCTGCCGAATCGCCTGGCCGAAATCCTTCAGCAGGTGTGCGACGGCATGGCTCACCTCTCCCGGATCACCGAGGTGGCCCACCTCGATCTCAAGCCGCCTAACGTGCTCGTCGACAAAACCGGTCACGCCAAGGTCGCCGACTTCGGCCTGGCCCAGCATGTCCGCATCCGGCACGGGCGCTTCTCGACCGCACGAGGTGGAACCTGGGCGTATGCCGCGCCCGAGGTGCTGCGGCAGGAACCCTGCGACACCCGTGCCGACGTCTTCTCGTTCGGAGTGCTCCTCTACGAAGCGTGCACCGGAAGACTCCCCTACCCCTTTGCGCTGGCACCGGACCCGGACACTCAGCGCGCGCAGCTCCTCGACTACTACACGTCCTCAGGTCCGCGCCATCGCGCCGAAGAGCTGTACTACTGGGGCCAGTCGACGATGACTCAGGTTCCGGTCCTCCCACCCGGCGAAGGCATCAGCATCGTGCTGTCGAGTTGTCTGCAGCAATACACGGAAAAACGTCCGCAGTCATTCGGGATGCTCGCCGACATGCTCGCCAGAAGCCTTTCGAGGCCACCGATCGAGGCCGCAGGGATTCCGCTGCCCGAAATCGACCGGCAGCACCGGGAACTCGCGCTGGCGCAGGTACTGATCCGGCTCGGCCGGCTGGACGAGGCCGTGAACCGGCTGAACCGGCTGCTGACGACGCCACTGCCTCCGGAACTCTCCGCGACAGTGGTGGAAACGGCCCGGAAGGCATTGACCGGCGCCGGGCGGCATGCCGAAGCGGCGGCACTCATGGATTGGCGGTGACCCCATGCAGCGATTCGAACAGCCTGAACAGTGGGAATACCTTTCGGAGCTGCGGAAGAGGGTGGACGAACTCCTGAGAGGCGGCCGGCACCGTACCGCCCTGGACGAGGTCCTGAACCATCTGCGCCACGACCCCGAAAGCACCGACGCACTGTTCCTGGCCCTCATGATTCTCAGTCAGAGCCGGACGGAACTCCTCGAATCCTCCGAACCGCCGACCAACGCCCAAAGAATCAGTGCACTGCTGGCTCCGATCAAGACGGAATGCTCGTCCTGCCATCTGGGCTGGTACTCGATCCATGCACTCCTGAGTGCCAATGACCGCGCCTCGCTGACGGTCTTCAGCCCCGCCGGTCTGCAATGCCAGAATTGCCGGTACACGCTGTGCAGGAACTGCTTGCGGCGGCCGCAGTCATACACAGTGCCCGTTGACATGCCAGAGATCGTCAGTGGCTTCTGCCCGAGTCCTGGATGCACAGAGCAGTTGACCACGCCGGTACTCCCCACCGGACGCCATGACGTGACACCGATGGACCCCGACGGAATCGAAGGCGTTGTCGTCGCGCGGGACGGCTTCATCCTTCCGACGATGGACGAAGCTCTCGTGGTCGTGACAAAATTCCTTCCCCTCATCGCCGATGACGCGCCCCTCATCCATATTCGCCGGAGCACTCCCGGCATGATGAGTGACGAATCCACCCGCGACGAACTCGCGCAGTCATTCGTCCTCGAGCTGGAGCGCGAGGGGGTGATGGCGCCCGGAGCCTGGGCGCGCTCAAGGCGTATGTTCATTCTGGCGGGCGCTGCGAGCGACACCGACTACCTGATCACCGTTGTACGGAAGGGGGAACAACACGCATCGCCGGCCGATCCGCGCCGTGGCACCCATATGGCCACGTATACCTACCTTCTACAGATACTTGCAAATAACGGGGTCTGGTCGATAATTCGCGACCCGCACTCCGGCAATCTCATCGAGGGCTCACTCGGCGCCGTTGCGGCACCGGAGGAGATGCTGCCCGACATCGCTCAGGAAATCATCAAGCGGTTCGACAGCATTTCGCTCAAGCGACGTGTCGTGTTCTTCGAAGGGGACCGCACGAAGCAGAAGCTCACCACTGAAGACGTGTATGGCGTTTTCATCGAAGGCAGCGAAATCGTTGCCCCCTACTCCGATGATCCCGCCTGAACCGCCTGGGATCAACATTCCTGCATCCCCCTGAAGTTGCTGGTCGCAGGACTGATGCGATGGGGGCTCGGGGCAGGGGTGACAGCCTCGCCGGATGGAACGCACAGCCCATCGGCGAGGCGGAGACCGGCGCCCGACGGGGCCAAGGCTATGTGGAGGGGAAGTTCTTCACGAGATCTTTCAGCACTCGACCACAAGCGCGACAGTGGGCTGCTATCCCGCCATCACCGGACTTGATGAAATCAGAACAGAAAGCGCACTGGAGATGGGAGCAATGGTCACAGCGCAGGCCGTGGCCCTTGTCCCGCGCCTCGTCGACGGTGAGGTACACGCTGAGAGTCGAGGCAAGGCGAGCAGCCTCCGGCAGGTCGAACGGCACAACATAGAAGCCGCACCATGCGCAATGCGTGGACGACGGAACGGGATCTTCCGACTGCACGCGCGAACCGAACTCGATCAGCTTTCCATTGCTCTCTTCGAAGAGATACATCAAATCACGGCCAAAATTCCCCTCCGGCGTCTCGACAACGACGTAGACATAGGGGTCCTTTACCGGCGCCTGCCGGAGGAACGCCAGGGCATGAGCCCTGTCCGGACCGCGGTAGACATGGTACGTCGCTCTGGGCTTCTTCTCCGTCCCTAAGAACTGGACGGCTTCATTCTTCGTCTTCCTGCTCGGCCAAGGGCTCATTCACAGCAGGCTACTCGCCCAACTCGGTGACGAACAGGCGCAGAGGGGCGGCCGACGACGGTCCGCCGGAAAAGGAATGGGCTGTGCGTTCTCACGTGGCGAGATCGAGTTCGGGCAGGGCTCGGTCGGGGTCATTGCGGTGGTGGTCGTCCACCTGGTCGATGTTGGTCCATCCGGCGAGGCGGGCGGGGCCGACGGCGAGGTTGCTCAGGGAGACCATCACGCGGGGTGTGCTGCCCGTACGGATGCGGGAGGCGTCCTCGGCGAAGGTCACGTCTCTGACGTGGTGGAGGGCTTCAACTCCCGGGGCTTGCACCGGATGCGGGCCAGGACGGCCGGGGTGGCAGGGCCGGCGGACGCACTGGTGATGCCGAGTTCGGCGTGGCAGTGGGTCTTGCCGGCACCGCAGGACCGCCCGAGGCGCGAGAAGGTCGTCCGGCCGTCACGAACGGGCTCGTCGTGCGGTGCGTCAAACGGCCCGACCGGCCGTGGACACTGTGGCGCCCGGGTCCGGCTCCGCCGAGCGGGGTGCCTCCTCGAACAGGCCGGTCGAGGCTTCCAGTTCGGCGCGGGTCGGGGCCAGCAGGGAGCGCCCCCTGGTCTCGGGGCCGAAGAGAACGGCGGGCATTCCGATCACCACGCAGACCAGCACTGCGAAGAGCGCGACCGCCCAGGAACGGCCGCCGGTCCACTCGACCAGCGCCAGCGCGATGATCGGCGTGAGGCCGCCCGCGACGGCGCCGCCGATCTCGCGGCTGAACGTGAGTCCCGTCATCCTGATCCGCGCGGAGAACAACTCCGCGAAGTAGGCGCCCTGCGGTCCGAACATCGCCCCGACCCCCACACCGAGCCCGATGACCAGCGCGATCGTCAGGCCGAACCGGTTTCGGGTGCTGTCGATGATCCAGAAGAACGGGAACGCGTACAGCGCGCAGAAGAGGGTGCCGAACAGGAGCACGGGCCGGCGCCCCACCTTGTCGGAGAGCGCGCCGAACAGCGGCATCGTCACCAGCGCCACCGCCGCCGCGACAGTCACCGCGAACGGTCCCGCCGAATCGTCCATGTGGAGCGTGTCGCTGACGTAGGCGGTGATGAAGGTCAGGAAGAGATACGCCATCACCGACTGGGCACTCTGGGTCCCGATCAGCACCAGGGCTCCGCGCCGCTCATGGGTCAGCACCTCGCGCAACGGCGCCTTCGGGACCTCGCCCTCGTGCTTCACCTCCTTGAACGCGGGGGACTCCTGGAGCTTGAGACGGATGAAGAGCGCGAGCCCGATGACCACGACGCTCGCCGCGAACGGCAGCCGCCAGCCCCAGGTCAGGAAGGTGTCGTGCGGCATGCTCGCGACCACGCCCATGGCGGCCGACGCCAGCAGCAGGCCCAGGTACACCCCGGAGGCGGGCCAGGCGCCGTGCAGCCCGCGCCTTCGCGGCCGGGCGAACTCCACGGACATCACGGCCGAGCCTCCGAACTCGGCCCCGGCGCCCAGGCCCTGCACGAGCCGCAGGACCAACAGCAGGACGGGCGACCAGATCCCGGCCTGCTCGTATGTGGGGAGGAACGCCATCAGCACGGTGGAGCCGCCCATCACCAGCAGGGTGATGACAAGCACGTGGCGCCTGCCGACCCGGTCACCGAGGCTGCCGAACAGGGCACCGCCCAATGGCCGGACGAAGTAGCCGAGGGCCAGCGTCGAGAACGCCGCGAGGGTCCCGATGAACTCGTTGTCGACCGGGAAGACGACCTTGTTGAAGACGAGGGCGGAGGCGACGGCGTAGAGGTAGAAGTCGTACCACTCCAGGGCCGAGCCAATCAGGGCTGCCGGTATGACGCGCCGCATCGACGCGCTCGCCGCGGCCTGGCCGGAGGGGAATCCCTGGCCGGACGGGGTCGTTGCCATTTCCTGCTCCTTTGCGGAGAAATGGGAGGGAGAAAGGGTGGAGAGGGGTGGGGTGAGGCTCACGTCGAGAGACTCGAAGGACGGTGCGACATGGGAGGGGTGTGGCAAAGGGCCTTCCGCCAAGGTCCAGGGGCGCTCTGTGCATCCGGGTGCCTCCTGGGCGGACTCGGAGCGGAAGGGCCGGCCGTGCGCGGAGGCACGGACGCGAGGCGGTGGCCGTAGCCGTGGCGGTCAGGCGACCCTCAGGTCCGCGATGGCGTTCTCGTCCCACTCGATGCCGAGACCGGGGGCCTCGGGCGGCACGACGCAGCCGTCCTCGATCCTCAGCGCGCTGCGGGTGATGGCGCCGAGCTGAGGGATGTGCTCGACGTACATGCCGGCGGGTACGGCACACGCCAGGCTCGCGTGGATCTCCATGAGGAAGTGCGGCGCCACCTTGACGTTGAACGCCTCCGCCGCGTGGGCGACCTTCAGCCACGGGGTGATGCCGCCGACGCGCGCCACGTCCACCTGGACGATGCCGGCGGCGCCCCTGCGCAGGTATTCGGCGAAGTGCCCCACGCTGTAGATGGACTCGCCGACGGCCACCGGCACGGTGGTGGAACGGGCCAGGCGCTCATGGCCGGCCACATCCTCCGCGGGCAGCGGCTCCTCGAACCAGGCGATGTCCAGCGGCTCATAGGTGTGGGCGCGGCGGATCGCCTCGGCTCCCGTCATGGACTGGTTGGCGTCGACCATGATCTGCCAATCGGGACCGACGGCCTCACGGACCGCGGCCAGCCGCTCCGCGTCCTCGGCCGCGCTCGGCTTGCCCACCTTGAACTTGGCTCCACGCAGCCCGGCCGCCTTGGACGCCTTGGCGTTCTCCACCAACTCCTCGATGGGCAAATGGAGCCAGCCGCCCTCCGTGTCGTACACCGGCAGCCGGCTGTGAGCCCCGCCCGCGAGCCGCCAGAGCGGCTCACCGGCCCGCAGACACCGTAGGTCCCACAGTGCGGTATCGAGTGCGGCCATGGCGAGCGCCGTCAGTGCCCCGAAGGCAGTGGCCCGGGTGGCGTACAGCATCTTCGTCCAGAGCGCCTCGACATCGCGTGCGTCCGCGCTGATCAGCGTGGCTGCGAGGTGGTCGCGCAGCAGTGCCACCACAGAGGAGCCGCCGGTACCGATGGTGTACGAGTAGCCGGTTCCCCGCAGCCCGTCGTCGGTCTCGATGGTGGCGAGGACGGTCTCCTGGCGTACGAAGGTCTGCGAGGCGTCGGTACGCAGCACCTCGGGCTCGATGTTGACGAGCCGGATGTCGACCTTGGTGATGATGCTCATGGGAGCGGGCCTTTCAGGACGAAGCGCGAAGCGGGTGCTCTGCCGGACTCGCCGGGCCGGGAGGATGGCCGATGTGCGGCGGCCGGGAGGCAGGAGAAGGGGCCCCGGTGGACTGCCGGGGCCAGTCGGCACCGACGGAGCCAGACCAGATTTTCCTATAGGAAATAAAGATGCGAGGAGAGTACGCCCGGACGCCCCGCCCCGGTCAAGGGTTTACAGCGAGCAACTTTCCCCGGCAGGGGGCTTGAATGCGCAGCTCTGGACTCTGCGCGACATGCAGACAGGGCCGCGGAGGCCCCCTCCCTCGGACCAGGGGTTCACGATCAACCTATTTTCCTATAGGTTTTCGAGGAATGACTCCTCAAGCCCAAGGAGGCTGCCAGATGCAGCTCATGCGAGTAGGACCAGCGGGGCGGGAACGCCCGGCCGTACGCGACGGCGAGGGGGTGATCCGCGACATCACCTCGCTGACCGATGACATCGACGGAGTCTTTCTGGCGGACGACGGCATCGCCCGGGTCCGCGCCGCCCTGGAGGCAGGCACGCTTCCCGCCCTCCCCGGCGCCGAGGAACTGCGCGTGGGCGCCCCCGTGGCCCGTCCGTCCGCCGTCCTGTGCGTGGGACAGAACTACGCGGCCCACGCCGCCGAGTCCGGCAGCGAGCCCCCGACCGCCCCGATCATCTTCTTCAAGCACCCCAACACCGTCGTCGGCCCCTACGACGACGTGCTGATCCCGCCCGGCGCCGAGAAGGTCGACTGGGAGGTCGAGCTCGCCATCGTCATCGGCAGCCGCGCCTCCTACCTGCAGAACACCGAGGACGCCGCCCGCCACATCGCCGGCTACGCCGTCTCGCACGACGTCTCCGAACGGGCCTACCAGCTCGATGTCTCCGGCGGTCAGTGGTCCAAGGGCAAGTCCTGCGAAACCTTCAACCCGCTCGGCCCCTGGCTCGTCCCCGCGGACGACCTCCCCGAGGGCCCCCAGGCCCTGAACCTGCGCAGTCGGGTCAACGGCGAGGACAGGCAGAACTCCTCCACCGCCGACATGATCTTCGGCGCCCATGAGCTGGTCCGCCACCTCAGTCACTACCTGACGCTCGAACCGGGCGACATCATCAACACCGGTACCCCACAGGGCGTCGCGCTCTCGGGCCGCTTCCCCTACCTCGAGGCGGGCGACGTGGTCGAGCTGGACATCGACCACCTCGGTCACCAGCGCCAACTCCTGTGGGACACCCGCACCGCCTGAGACACCAGCAGGCGGGCAAGACCCCCATGCCGCGTATCGCCCGGACCGGCTCTTCAGCTCTTTCGCATACCGCGACGGCAACCGAGGACGAGGCCACCGAAGAAAAGAGTGGTGGAAGCACACCGGCCCCCGTCGGGGGCCGGTCGGGGAAGCCGCGGCCGCGAATGGCGCACCGGTACGGAGCAGGTCCTCCTCATGAAGCAGCCGTGCCCGCCGCAGCCACGAGTCCGCGGCGCACACCGCGCCGGCGGCATCACAGCCCCACACACGTATGAAGGACGGCGAACACCCATGGCAGAGCAGACGGCAGGCACAACGGCGGAGTTCGGCTCGCTCACGGCGGCGGTGACCGGCGGCGCCTCCGGCATCGGACTGGCCACCGCCACCGAACTCGCCCGTCGCGGCGCCCAGGTCGTCGTCCTCGACCTCAGGACCGACCGACTGCCCGAGGGACTGCACGGTGAGATCTGCGACGTCACGGACCGTGCGTCCGTCGACGCGGCTCTCGCCTCCATCGGCGCGCGCTTCGGCGGTCTCGACATCCTCGTCAACAACGCGGGCATCGGCGCGCAGGGCACCATCGCCGACAACGACGACGCCGAATGGCACCGCGTGTTCGACGTGAACGTTGTCGGTATCGCCCGCGTCACCACCGCGGCCCTCCCACTGCTGCGCGCCTCGCAGCACGCCGCTGTCGTCAATACCTGCTCGATCGCGGCCACCGCCGGGCTTCCGCAGCGCGCCCTCTACAGCGCCAGCAAGGGCGCCGTGCTCGCTCTCACCCGTGCCATGGCCGCCGACCATGTGCGCGACGGCATCCGTGTCAACTGTGTCAACCCCGGCACGGTGGACACTCCGTGGGTCGGCAGGCTTCTCGACTCGGCACCCGATCCTGCGGCCGAGCGCGCTGCCCTCGCAGCCCGTCAGCCCACCGGGCGACTCGTCTCCGCCGAGCAGGTGGCCACCGCCGTCTGCTATCTGGCGAGCCGCTTCTCCGGCGCCACCACCGGCACCGACCTCGCCGTCGACGGCGGCATGCAGGGCCTGCGGCTGCGCCCGGCCGGGATGGAGGAGCCGGAGCCCGAACGTCCAGGCACGCCCGGTCGTTAGACTGCATCGCGGATGTTCATCCCTGTCACCGCCCACTGCCGCTGGAGGCCGGATGCTGTCGGAAGAGCTCTCCGGCGTCCCGCACAGACCGGAAGGCGCGCCCGCGCGCGCCTCGAAGCACGGGCGGGCGCTGCCTCCGGACGCGGAACCGGCGAGCGCGGCCAGGGGCGGTGACGGCGCGCGGGAGCGGGACATGCCACCGCGTCAGGCGCTGGCCGACACGGTGTACGAGGCGATCAAGGCCATGGTCATGGACCACGAGATCACCCCGGGGGCCCGCGTCGGTATCGAGGCGCTGGCCCGCACCCTGGAGGTCTCGCCCACGCCGGTGCGGGAGGCACTGGCCCGGCTCGAATCGGACGGCCTGGTCGTGAAGCGGTCCCTCGCGGGATACCGGGCCACCGAACTGCTCACGCCCCAGGGGCTGGAGGAGCTGTTCGAGATGCGTCTGCTGCTGGAACCCAAGGCCGCCGCGCTGGCCGCCCAGCATGCCGACGAGGCCGGGCTCGACCGGCTCGAGCAGCTCCAGGACAAGATGCGCGGTCTGCCGGAATCCGGCGACAAGTACGCCGCCTACCGCGAGTTCGTCGCCCTCGACCAGTGCTTCCACGACACCCTCGCCGAAGCCGCAGGCCGTCCCCTGCTGAGCGAGGCGGTGGAACGCCTTCACTCGCATCTGCACATTTTCCGGCTGAGCAGCATCCCCGGCGCGGGCGAGCCCACCCATGCCGAGCACGACCGTATCGTCCGGGCCATCCTGCGCCGCAGCCCCGAACGGGCCGCCCAGGCCATGGTCAGCCACCTGGAACGCAGCCTGGAGCGCCAGCTCGGCCGCCGCGACCAGCAGGCCTGAACCGGCCCATCATCCGGGCGGACGGATCCGCAAGCCGCGCAGGCACCGGGGCGGCGCCGTGTCTCGTTCTTCTCCAGCCGTGCATCGCGCAGCCACTCCCGGTGCGCCACCGCTTCCTCCGGGGATCACACAGTTGACCTCCGCTCAGACTCCGAGAGGCGGGCCGATCCAAGCCAGGATGGCCATTACTTAGGTCAGGCTTAGCTAAGCCAAGGTCCTCTTGGTGGTTCGGACCCACGGTGCGTATGTCATCAGGGGAGGGAGATCACCCATGGGCTCACCCGCCATCGAGTCCTACCCGATGCCGGACCGCACCGCCCTCCCCCGGTCGCATGTCTCCTGGAGGATCGATCCGGCACGCGCCGCGCTGCTGGTCCACGACATGCAGAATCACTTCGTCGGCGCGTTCCCGGCGGGACGTTCCCCCGTGGTGGAACTCGTCGACAACATCGCGGCGCTGCGGCGACGCGCACAGACCCTGGGCATGCCGGTCGTCTTCAGTGCGGAGCCGGCCGGACAGCCGCCGGGACAGCGCGGGCTCGTCGCCGACATGTGGGGTCCGGGCATCGGGGACGAGCCGGACGCCGCCGCGATCGTCGCACCCCTCACACCTCGCCCCGGTGAGCATCTGCTGGCGAATGTGCGCCACAACGCCTTCCTGCGCAGCCATCTCGGCAGGCTGCTGCGTTCGCAGGGCCGCGACCAGCTGATCATCTGCGGGGTGTACGCGCACCTCGGCGTCCTACTGACCGCGGCAGACGCGTTCATGAACGACATCCAGCCATTCGTCGTCGCCGACGCGGTGGCCGACTTCTCCACCGAGGAACACACCTTGGCGCTTCGCTGGGCCGCACGCAGCGGCATGGTCTGCATGACGGACGGCCTGCTGCGCGGTCTCGTCCTGCAAGGGGAGCCGAAGAACGGACCACCTCGCGGGCGCTCCGAGGCAGACACACGGACGAATGATCACACCGTCTCCTACGTCCCCGAGAACAGCGCGTACAGCTCGCGAACAGGGTGGGGGCAGACATGAGACCGGTCGTCACAGAGCGCGCGGACGCAGATCCGTTCACCGGGTCACTTCTCCGGCCGGAGGAACTGCGGGGCAGTGCCGTCGTCGTCAAGTTCGGCGGCAACGCCATGGTGGACGCGAGCCTGCAACGGACGTTCGCCCGGGACGTCGTGGAGCTGTGGCACACGGGCCTGCGCCCGGTCGTCGTACACGGGGGCGGGCCGCAGATCAGCGCGATGCTCGACCGCCTCGGCCTGGAATCCCGCTTCGAGGCGGGCCTGCGGGTGACCACGCCGGAGACCATGAGGGTGGTGCGCATGGTGCTGAGCGGCCGGGTCCAGCGTGAGCTGGTCAGCCACATCAACGCTCACGGGCCCTTCGCCGTGGGCATGACGGGCGAGGACGCACACACGATGACCGCGGTGCGGCGGCCGGCCTGGGTGGACGGCCGTCCGGTGGACATCGGTCTCGTCGGCGACATCGTGGACGTGAACCCGGGCATGGTGCGCACGCTCCTGGAGCAGGGGCACATCCCTGTGGTCTCCCCCGTGGCACGCGGCGAGGACGGACAGGTCTACAACGTCAACGCCGATCTCGCGGCGTCCGCCCTGGCCGTGGCCCTCGACGCCGAGCGGCTGGTCATGCTCACCGATGTGGAGGGGCTGTACGCGAACTGGCCGCACAGCACCGAGGTGATCGAGCACCTGACAGCCGATGCGCTGGAAGGGCTGCTGCCGGGGCTGGCGAGCGGGATGCTGCCGAAGATGGAAGGCTGTCTGCGGGCCGTCCGCGGCGGCGTGCGCAAGGCGCACGTGCTCGACGGCCGCGTACCGCACGCGGTGCTGCGAGGTGTCCTCGGCGAAACCAGCCCCGGCACCACCGTGGTTCCCGACAACAGCCCGGACCACGACAGCAGCACTGTACGACCGCAGCGGCCGACGCGCCGCTCACGCACTGCCGAAGGGCCGTGCTGACGGGCACCTACGGCACCCCGCCCCCGATGCCACGGCGGAGCGGGAGCCGCACGGTGTGACGCGAATCCCGGCGTGCGTTCACACACTTCGCCTGCAGGATCGCCATCAACACGCTCGCCCGTCCCACCCCGCCGTGACATCCGCCGTCTCCGCCCGGATCGCGCAGTTCGGCAACGTGTCGCACCTCTTCGCCGCCGAGGCTCCCGTCACGCTCGCCGAGCACCTGCTCGACCTGCTGGGCAGGCAGGGCAGGTGGTTCATTGCCAACTCCCGTGCGGAGGCGGTCGAAGCGGCCTCCGAGACCGCCCGCGCGAGGGACAACTGCGCCGGCACACACGCGAGCCGACGGTCACAGGGCCCTCGCGTGGGTCCGCGCGTTGCGCCGGGGATCCGGGGACTCCGCCCAGGACGAAGGTCACTGGCGTCGCTCACCTGCTCCAGGTCGGTGAGCGGTCCGCCGGCTTCCGGTCAGGGGGTCGCCGCAGACACGACGTATACGACCGGGTTCATCGGATCGGACATGTTCACGGTGATGTCCTGGGTGGGCCGCGGGTCCTTGTTGGTGTGCGTGGTGCCCGCCCACTCGACGCCGGGGCCGAAGCTCCAGCCCGAGATCTCCTGGTCGCGGTCGCCGATGCTGACCTCGCCGGTCTCCAGGGCGGCGCGGCCGCTGCCCAGCCGGCTCAGGAACCGGTCGAGCCCGGCGGACGTGGTGCGGAACTGCACGTACAGCCGGCTGGCCTTCCAGTTGTTGGTCTCGTAGTACTGCACGTCCAGGGCGTTGCCGGGCATCGGCAGCTCGAAGATCCGGCGCTGCATGCGGGACGGCCAGCCCTCCCTGAGCCCCTGCGCGGATGCCTCGGCCTCCTTGTTCTGGCCGGAGCGGCGGCTCTGCCCCGCGGAGATCAGCAGATAGCCGGCCGGAATACCGATGAGCAGCACGATGATCGTCGCCGTGATCAGGCGGCGGCGGATCACCCGGCGCCGGTCCTGCGGCGGCTTGTCGTCGTCGGGCGGCGAGGACTGGCGCGGCAGGACGGGGTGCTCGGCTGCGGTCATGTCTGTGGTGATCCCTAGGAGGTGCGAGTGTTGCGCGTGTTACGGATGGTGCTCGCGGCCTGGTCGTAGATCTGCGCGTACCGCTCGTACCGCTCGACGCGGCGACGGTTGGTACGGCGGAATCTGCGGGCCACCAGCCTGGCCAGGTCGGCGGCGCCGACCATACCTGCCTCCGGGCCGAGCTGCGCCTTTGCGATCCGGGCCTCGGGGCGGTAGCCACGGCCTGTGAGGTGGCGCTTGAAGGCATCCCTTGCGGGGCCGATCAGCAGGTCGTCGGCGGCGCTGACGCCGCCTCCGATGACGAAGCAGGAGGGGTCGAGCGCGGCGGCCAGATTGGCGATGCCGACGCCGAGCCACTGGCCGATGTCCTGGAGGAGCTCGATGCACATCGCATCGCCCTCACGGGCCAGTTCGGTGATGAGGGGTCCGGTGATGTCGGGGATGTTCCCCTTGACCCGCTCGATGATGCCGTGTGCCACCGGGGAGTCGGCCGCGGCCAGCTCCTTGGCCTCGCGGACCAGGGCGTTGCCGGAGCTGTACTGCTCCCAGCAGCCGCGGTTCCCGCAGGGGCAGCGGTGCCCGCCGGGCACCACCTGCATGTGGCCGAACTCACCGGCGACGCCGTATTTGCCGCGCTTGACCTGACCGTCCTCCAGGATCGCGCCGCCGATGCCGGTACCGAGTGTGATCATGACGAGGTGGTCCTCGCCGCGGCCCGCTCCGAAGCGCCACTCCGCCCAGGCGGCGGTGTTGGCGTCGTTGTCGACCATGACGGGGACGACGAGGCGGGAGGCGAGGGCGTCGCGCAGCGGTTCGTCGCGCCAGGCGAGGTGCGGGGCGAAGAGCACCTTGGAGCGGTCCGCGTCGACCCAGCCGGCCGCCCCGATGCCGACGGCGTGCACATCGTGCCGGTCGGAGAGGTCCAGGACCAGCTCGACGATGGTGTCCTCGACGACCTTGGGGCTCTTGGACTTGTCCGGCGTCTCGGTGCGCAGCTGCTCCAGGATGTTGCCGTCGGCGTCGACGACGCCGGCCATCACCTTCGTGCCCCCGATGTCGATGCCGACGGTGGGTACCCGCGGCGCCGTGAGGTGCGAGCGCCGCTCCCGGGTGCCTACGGTCCGCAGGACGGTGGCGCGGGCGGAGCCGCGGTGTGTGAAGTCGCGGTACGTGCTCATCGTCCCTGCGGGGTCTGGGGGGCCGGGGGCGGTGCTCCCGGCGGCGGACTGCGCCCGTCGGGCTCGATTCTGCCACTGCCGGGGCACCGCGGCTGGCGGACCGGGTTCTTGAGGGCCGGTACCGGCCCGGTACTACTGGGGGTCGTCGGCGACCGGGTGGCCGCCCAGATGGGTCGGGCCCGGGGCCCGCTCCAGCTCGTGGCTGAGCTCCTCCAGCTCGCTGCCGCCCGCCATCTGGCGGGTCAGCTCGTCCAGAGTGATGCTCGCCTTGGTGTGACTGCCGGACATGGCGCCCCGCTTGAGCAGGACGAACCGGTCACCGACGAGATACGCATGGTGCGGGTTGTGCGTGATGAGGACCACGCCGAGACCCGCGTCGCGGGCGGCCGCGACGTACTTGAGGACGACCCCGGACTGCTTGACGCCGAGCGCGGCGGTGGGCTCGTCCAGGACGAGGACCTTGGCGCCGAAGTAGACGGCCCGCGCGATGGCGACGCACTGGCGCTCGCCGCCGGAGAGCGTCCCGATCGGCTGGTCGACGTCGCGCAGGTCGATGCCCATGCGCAGCAGCTCGGAGCGGGTCGTCTCGCGCATCAGCCGCACGTCGAGGCGCTTGAAGGGGCCCGCGCCGGTGGTCGGCTCGGAGCCGAGGAAGAAGTTCCGCCAGACCGGCATCAGGGGGACGACGGCCAGGTCCTGGTAGACCGTGGCGATGCCCCGGTCGAGGGCGTCGCGCGGGTTGGCGAGGGTGGTCTCCTCGCCCTCGATGAGGAAGGTCCCCGCGTCGTGCCGGTGCAGCCCAGCGATGATCTTGATCAGGGTGGACTTGCCGGCGCCGTTGTCGCCGAGGACACAGGAGATCTCCCCCGCGTGCACCTCCAGCGAGACGTCCGTCAGGGCCTTGATGTTGCCGTAGAACTTGCTGACGTGATCCAGCTCGACGAGCGCCCGGTGGGACGTCTCCCGGTCGGCCGGTGCCTGGGGGGCCGTCATTTCGTCGCCTCCGCGCGCTTGCGTACCCATGCGTTGAGCAGGGTGGCCAGGAGCAGCATGGCTCCGAGGAAGAACTTGAACCAGTCCGGGTTCCACTCCGCGTACACGATGCCCTTGCTGGTCATGCCGAAGATGAAGGCACCGACCGCGGAGCCGATCGCGGAGCCGTAGCCGCCGGTGATCAGGCAGCCGCCGATGACGGCCGCGATGATGTAGATCAGCTCGTTGCCGACGCCCTCGCCGGACTGCACCACGTCGAACGAGAACAGCAGATGCTGCCCGGAGACCCAGGCGGCGAAGGCGACCCCGAGGTAGAGCCCGATCTTGGTACGGATCACCGGGACGCCGACCGCGCGGGCCGCGTCGGCCTCGCCGCCGACCGCGAAGATCCAGTTGCCGAAGCGGGTGCGGAGCAGGATCCAGGTGGCGATCGCGACGAGCACGGCCCACCACAGAATGGTGACCTTCAGCTCGACGCCGCCGATGGTCCACTGCGAGGCGAAGACCTGCCGGGCCGAGTCGAAGCCCTCCATGTCGGCAATGGACTTCGTCGACACGGTCCCGCTGATCAGCTTGGTGAAGCCCAGATTGAGGCCGGTCAGCATCAGGAACGTACCGAGCGTGATGATGAAGCTCGGCAGTTTGGTACGGGTCAGCATGAAGCCGTTGAACGCCCCGATGGCCAGCGTGACCAGCAGCGACACAAAGACGCCGACCCAGACGTTGGCCGTCATCTGATAGCTGAACATCGACGAGATCAGCGCGGAGCTGGTGACCAGCACACCGGCGGAGAGGTCGAACTCGCCGCCGATCATCAGCAGCGCCACGGGCGCGGCCATGATCCCGATGGTCGAGGCCGCGTACAGCACCGTGCCGAAGCTTGAGGCGCGCAGGAAGCTGTCGGCGACGATCGAGAAGAAGATGAAGACGGCCGCGGCACCGACCACCGAGCCGAGCTCGGGGCGGCCGAGCAGTTTGCGCAGCGGAGAGGTGCGCAGCAGCCGCTCGTCGGCCCCGGCCGGGGAGGATGGCCCTGCAACCGTGCTCATCGGGTCCCCCGCTTCGTGTATTCCGCCAGCTCGGCGGCGTCCTTCGAGGTGATGATCTGCGGGCCGGTGAGGACCGGGCGTCCACCGCCGAGCACATTGCCGTTGAAGCGGTACAGCCAGAGCAGGTCCACGGCCTCGTAGCCCTGAAGGTAGGGCTGCTGGTCGACCGCGAAGCCGAGGGTCTTGTCCTGGAGCGCCGTGGCGACCTTGGCGTTCAGGTCGAAGGTGTCGATCTCGGCCTTGCTGCCCGCGGTCTTCTTCGCCTTGACGGCGGCGTCCGCGAACGGCGCCCCGAGGGTGACGACCGCGTCGATGTTCTTGTCGGCCTGGAGCTTGGCCTCGATGGACGCCTGGACGTCGGGCATGTTGGTGCCTTCGACGTACAGGTTCTGCATCTGCCCGTCGAACGACTTCTTCGCTCCGGCGCAGCGCTGCTCGTGGCCGACGTTGCCCTGCTCGTGCAGGATGCACAGGGCCTTCTTGCGGCCCCGCGCGTTGAGCTCGTCGCCGACGGCCTCACCCGCGATCGACTCGTCCTGGCCGATATGCGTGAGCGCGCCGAACTGCTTGGACTCCGCGGAGCCCGAATTCACCGTGATCACCGGGATACCGGCCCTGGTGGCCTTGGCGACGACGTCCTTCATCGCGTCGGGCTTGGCGAGTGTGACGATCAGCCCGTCGACCTTCTGGTCGATGGCGGCCTGGACGAGCTGGGCCTGCTGCTGCGCCTCGTCGTTGTGCGAGTACAGGAACTTGATGTTGTCCTTGACGGCCGCCTGCTCGGCGCCCCGCTGGACGATGTCCCAGAAGGTGTCGCCGTCGCCCGAGTGGGTGACCATGGCGAAGGTCCAGCGGGGCGTGTTCACCGCGGACCGGCTCTCGGCGGCGGCCCGGGCCGCGCGCTCCTCCGCCCGCTTGCCACCGGTGCTGCTGCATCCCACGAGGGAAGCCCCGAGCACCGCCGCAAGCACGGCGCCCATCGCACGTACCCCTGTCCGAACCCTTGCCACGACGCCGTGCCCTTCTTGTGCTGCTCGCTGTGCTGCTTGGTGGGGCCGGGGACGGTTCACACCCTGCCCGACTGGCCAAGTATCCCCGAGCCGCCGACGGCGCCGCCCGGCAGGGGCGGGGCACGTGTGCCGGCACCGGGTGTGCACAGCGGCGCGCGGGACGCTCATCGGGTGCCGCGCGCGGTGTATTTCTCCAGCTGCGGCACGTCGTCGGCGGTGACGATCGCCGGGCCGGTGAGCACCGGCTTCCCGCCGCCGATGACGTTTCCGTTGGTCTTGTTCAGCCACAGTTCGTCGATGGCGAGATAGCCCTGGAGGTAGGGCTGCTGGTCGACGGCGAAGCCGACCTCCTCGGCCTTCAGCCGCTTGACGACCTCGGCGTTCAGATCGAATGTGTCGACCTCCGCCCCGCTGCCGGAGCCTTCCTTGGCCTTGACGGAGGCGGCGGCGAAGGGCGCGCCCAGGGTGACGATCGCGTCGATGCCCTTGTCGGCCTGGAGCTTCGCTTCGATCGAGGAGGTGGAGGCGGGCATGTTGGTGCCCTCCACGTTGAGGTTCTCGACGGTGCCGCTGAAGGTCTTGCGCACACCTGCGCAGCGCTCCTCCAGCGACACATTGCCCTGCTCGTGGATGACGCAGACGGCCTTCTTGCGGCCCCGCTCGTCGAGCTCCTCGCCGACGGCCTCGCCCGCGACCTTCTCGTCCTGCCCGATGTGCCCGAGCGCGCCGATCTCCTTGGAGAACTGCGCACCCGAGTTGATGGTCACGACAGGTATGCCGGCCCGCACGGCCTTGGCGACGACGTCCTTGACCGCTTCCGGCTTGGCGAGGGTGACAACGATGCCGTCGACCTTCTGGTCGATGGCGGCCTGGACGAGCTGGGCCTGTTCCTTGCCCTCCTTGTTCGCCGAGTACAGGAACTCGACGTTGTCCTTGGCCGCCGCCTGTTTCGCGCCGCTCTGCACGATGTCCCAGAAGGTGTCGCCCTCCCCGGAGTGCGTGACCATCGCGATCTTCATCCGGGGAGTGGAGACCGCCTTGCCCCCGCTGCCGCTTGCATCCCGGGGCTTGTCCTCGGCGCTCTTGCCGCCGGAGCTGCTGCATCCGGTGACGGTGAGGCCGATGCCGATGGCGGCCGTGGCGATCAGGATTGCTGACTTGCGAAAGCTGCGCATCGTGGGTCCGCCCTCTCTCCCCGCCGCCCGAATGCGGCTGGCGGCAGTTCTAGCGGTGGGCGCCTTGGACGTCAACGGGCCCCGTGGCCGTCGTCAGCGTACGAGCAGCTGGAAATCGAAGGAGTAGCGCGAGGCCCGGTAGATGTGGGAGCCGAACTCGACCGCCCGCCCGGTGTCGTCGAAGGTGGTGCGCTCCATCGTCAGCAGCGCGGCCCCCTCGGCCTCGGCGAGTGAGGCCGCCTCGTCGGCGGTGGCGAGCCGGGCGCCGACGGTCTGGCGGGCACTGTGCAGGGTGATGCCCGCACCGCGCATCATCCGGTAGAGGCCGGTGGTTTCCAGCCGTCCGGTGTCCAGGTCGACGATCCCGAGGGGCAGGTGGTTGCGCAGGAGTGCCAGCGGCTCGTCGTGCGCGTACCGCAGCCGCTCGACGAGGTGTACGTCGGCGCCCTCCGCGACTGAGAGTGCGTCGGCGACCGAGGCGTCGGCGGGCTCGACGGTGTTGCGCAGGACGCGGGTCGTGGGGTGCCCGCCCGCGGCCTCCAGGTCGTCGTACAGGCTGCTCAGTTCGAGCGGGCGCCTGACCCTGCTGTGCACGACCTGGGTGCCGACGCCGCGGCGACGGACCATCAGCCCCTTGTCGACCAGTGACTGGATGGCCTGACGGACGGTGGGCCGGGACAGGCCGAGCCGGGCCGCGAGTTCGATCTCGTTGCCGAGGAGGCTGCCGGGGGCGAGCCGGCCCTGCTCGATGGCCGCTTCCAGCTGCTGGGCCAGCTGGTAGTAGAGGGGAACCGGGCTGGAGCGGTCCACGCCGAGTTCGAGTGCGGCCGGATCGGTGGTGGGTTTGGGCACGCGTGGAGGGTATCCCTCACGTCAGAACCTCCGGTAGTCAGGTCGTTCTGTTGTCCGGACAGCATGAACACCGAACAAATCCGCACTTTGTCAGGACATATAGTTGACAGAGCAGTCGGTGGGCGGCACGTTGGGTCCATGCGTATCGGACTCATCGGCACCGGCCGGATCGGTTCCTTCCACGCGGGCGTGCTGGCCCGCCATCTTGAGGTGGACGCCCTGGTGGTGACGGACACCGACCGGGCGCGGGCCGCCGAGGTCGCGGACCGCATCGGCGCGACGGCCGCGGTCGGCGTCGCCGAGATGTTGGACGCGGGGGTGGACGCCGTGGTGATCGCCTCGGCCACTTCGGCGCACGCGGAACTGATCGGGCGGGCCGCACGGGCGGGACTGCCCGCGTTCTGCGAGAAACCGATCGCACTGGACCTGCCGGGGACACTGGACGCGCTGTGCGAGGTCGAGAGGGCGGGGAGCATCCTCCAGCTGGGCTTCATGCGCAGGTTCGACGCGGGGTACAAGGCGGCGCGCGCCGCCGTGCGGGCAGGAACGCTGGGCAGGCTGCACACCGTACGGGCGATGACCCTGGACCCCGCACCGCCGCCCGCCGCGTATCTGCCGCTCTCCGGGGGGCTGTACCGGGACTGTCTGGTCCATGACTTCGACATGCTGCGATGGGTGACGGGCCGCGAGGTGACCGAGGTGTACGCCACCGGATCGGATGCCGGGCCCGCGATGTTCCGGGCGGCCGGCGACGTCGACACGGCTGCGGCCCTGCTGACCCTCGACGACGGCACCCTGGCCACGGCGACGGCCACCCGCTGCAACGGCGCCGGTTATGACGTACGGATGGAACTGGCGGGCGAGCTGGACCAGATCACGGTCGGCCTGGACGACCGAACGCCGGTCACCTCGGCGGAGCCGCAGGGCCCCGCCGCACCGCTCAGCCCCTGGCCGGGCTTCCTGGAGCGGTTCGCCCCGGCGTACGAGGCGGAACTGGACGCGTTCGTACGGGTGGTGCGGGGCGAGCTGCCCAATCCGTGCGACGGCCGGGAAGCGTGGTACGCGCTGCTGATCGCGGAGGCGTGCGAGGTGTCCCGCCGGGAGCGGCGCCCCGTGGAGATCGCGGAGATCGCCGACGGAGCAGCCGTCCGGTCCGGCGCTCGCGCCGCGCGATGAACTGCTGTTGCCCGGCCGCCGGGGGGGGGCGGTCAAGGCACTTCAGGACGGTGTGGCGGACAGTACGGTCCCCTGGGCGACCGCGCAGAGCGTCTTCGCTCCGTCCTCCCCCGCGGCGAACAGCTCGCAGCGGACCACGGCCTGACGGCGGCCGGTGTGCACGACATCGGCGTGGGCGATGAGCGTGCGGCCGGTGGCGGGCCGTATGTACTGGATGGAGAAACCGCCGGTCAGCACGGCCGGGCCGAGGGTCGTCCCGGCGGCGAAGGTGATCGAGTTGTCGGCGGCGTAGGCCAGGACTCCGCCGTGCAGAAAGCCGTTCTGCTGCTGGAGTTCCTGACGAATGTCCACTTCGAGTGTGGCGGCGCCGTCCCCGAAGGAGGTGATCCGCGCCCCGACGAGCCCGCTGAACGGCTGGCTGTCGAGGACCTTCTGTGCCATCTGCAAATCAAGTCCGGTCATGACAGAGCTTCTTACCTCACCAGCGGACGGGCAACTCCCGCACCCCACGGATCAGTATCCCCGGGACCCAGTCCGACTCCCCGGCGTCCGCGTCCGGTGCGAGACCGGGGCACCGCTCCAGGAGCGTACGGATCGCGATCCGGCCCTCCATCCGGGCCAGCGGCGCACCCAGGCAGAAGTGCACTCCGTGCCCGAAGGCCAGATGCCCCTGGGCGTCGCGGCGGATGTCGAAGCGGTCGGGTTCCGGGTAGCGGCCGGGGTCGCGGTCGGCGCCCGCCAGGGAGATCAGAACCGGCTCGCCCGCCGGAATGACCCTCTGCCCGATCTCGACCGGTTCGCGGAGGTAGCGGAACGTGGCGGTCTCCACCGGTCCGTCGTAGCGCAGCATCTCCTCGACCGCGCCGTCGATCAGGCCGAAGTCCGCGCGAAGCTCGGCCAGTTGGTCCGGGTGGTGGAGCAATGCCCGCACCCCGTTGGAGATCAGGTTGACCGTGGTCTCATGGCCGGCGACGAGCAGCAGGAAGGCCATGCCCACGAGCTCGTCGGGCGACAGCCCGTCCCCCTCCTCGTCACGCGCCCTGACCAGGGCGCTCATCAGGTCGTCACCCGGCGAGCACCGCTTGTCCTCGATGAGCTCGGCGAGGTACGCGCCCATGCCGGCCACCGCCTCGTGCTCCTGCTCCGGCGTGGCCGGGGTGACGACGTCGTTCGACAGTCTGCGGAAGGTGTTCCGGTCCAGGTCCGGCACACCGATCAGTTCGCAGATGACGGTCATCGGCAGCGGGAAGGCGAGCGCGTCCACGAGATCGGCGTGCCCGGCGGGCACCATCGCGTCGAGGAGCTCATCGGTGATCTGCTGGACGCGCGGGCGCAGGGCCTCGACCCGGCGTGCGGTGAACTCCCGCGTGACGAGCTTGCGCAGCCGCGTGTGATGGGGTGCGTCCAGCTCCAGCATGTTGGCGAAGATCGGATCGTTCCCCTCGGGCCGGTCCACCAGCCCCCGCCACTCCTTGCCGAACCGCTGGTCGGCGAGGGCCGCGCGGCCCTCGTCGTACCCGACCACGAGCCAGATCCGCTCGAATTCGTCGGTGCGGACGGTGTGCACGGGACCTGCGGCACGCAGCTTCTCGTAGTACGGATAGGGATTCGCGGTGAAGTCCTTGACCCCGCGCAGATCGACATCGACGTGACTACTGGCATCGGACATGGGATCGCCCCTCCCGGTCTGATCGGCTCGATCGCTCGCGATCGACCGGTTCATCCTATGTCGCCGGATCTGCGCCTTCGTCGTCCAGCAGGCCCGCGTCGTGCACCAACAGTGCGATCTGGACACGGTTGTTGAAATCGAATCTGGCCAGGATGCGGGACACCTGCGTCTTCACGGTCGCCACGCTCAGATAGAGCGTGGCGGCGATCTCGGCGTTGGAACGGCCGCGTCCGACGGCGATCGCCACCTCACGTTCCCGGTCGGCGAGCGTGGCGATCCGCCGTCGTGCGCGGTCGGCGCGGTCCACCCGGCCGTCCCGGCCGCCCCCGGGCCCGGTCCCGGCGGCGTGGGCCATCAGCCTGCGGGTCACCGCGGGCGACAGCACCGGATCACCGGCCGCCACCCGCCGCACCGAGTCGACGATCCGGGCCGGAGGGGTTGCGAGCTGCTGTCGGTTTGCTGAGTTGAAGTGCGTTGTAGTGAGTGGGAGTGAGTCCTGTCGGTGGGTGCGTGGTGGTGGGAACGGGGGTTCTGGGGCCGAATGGGTGACCTTGGCGGTTGCTGCTCGTTGGGCTGGGTGGCAGGTTTCCAGTCTTGGGGAGGGGGTGTTGTGGTGGGTGGTTTGCGGGAGTTGGCGGCGCCGTTCGTGGTGCCCGGGCCGTGCGGGGTGGCGATCCGGGACCGCCTCAAGCACCTCACGCCCCAGGACGAGAACGTGCTCCGCCTGGTCGGTGAGCATCAGGGGGCGCTCGCTTCCCGTGTGATCTCAGGGCCCGTTGTGCGGACGGTCTGGACCACGGTGCGGACAGTTGGGCGTCGCGTAAGCGGGACCTGACGGCACAGTCGTCGTCGCGGATCGCGGGTGCGATTACCAAGGCCACGCACGATCAGTGGGCGCTTGCGCGCCGTTGCCAGGCCGTGCACATCCAGACGCTGGAGGCCGGGATCAGGACGCTGCGGCACCGCCTGTCCCTCCCGATCGGTGAGCGAGGAACGAAGCAGGCTGCGGGCGGCTACCGCTCCAGGGGTGAGTGGTTTCGCAAGTCCCGTCGCCTCGCTGCACTGGAGGCACGGCATGCGGCCGTTGTCGCCGACCGGCAAGCCGGACGGGTGAGTGTGGTGCGCGGCAGCAGACGTCTCCTGAACACCCGCCACCACCTCGCCGACGCCCGGCTCACCGAAGAGCAGTGGCGGGAACGCTGGGAGGCGGAGCGCTGGTTCATCGCTGCTGATGGTGAGTCGGGGAAGCGGTTCGGGAACGAGACCATCCGCGTCACCCCGGATGGCGAAGTGTCCATCAAGCTGCCCGCCCCGCTCGCACACCTGGCCAATGCCCGGCACGGCCGGTACATCCTCGCCACCCGTATCGGGTTCGCGCACCGGGGCCAGGAGTGGGCCGACCGCGTCACCACGAACCGGGCTGTCGCCTACCGAATCCACCTCGACGTGGACCGCCGCCGCTGGTACCTCACCGCATCCTGGCAACGCCCCATCGTCCGGACCATCCCATTGGAGGCCGCCCGCGCCCTCGGTGTGATCGGTGTCGACACCAACGCCGACCACTTCGCCGCCTACCACCTCGACCCACACGGCAACCCCATCGGCGACCCGCACCGCTTCGGCTACGACCTGTCCGGCACCGCCGGTCACCGCGACGCCCAGATTCGCCACGCACTGACCCGCCTCATCAACTGGGCCAAGCACATCGGGGTCGCCGCAATCGGCATCGAAGACCTCGACTTCACCGCCGAGAAGACCCGTGAGAAACATGGCCGCAAAAAGCGGTTCCGGCAGCTGATCTCCGGTATCCCGACCGGCAAACTCAAGGCCCGGCTCGTTTCCATGGCAGCCGAACAGGGCCTGAGTATTGTCGCGGTCGACCCCGCCTACACCTCCCTGTGGGGTGCCCAGCACTGGCAGAAGCCACTGGCCACCCCGCACCGCAGAATGTCTCGTCATGATGCCGCGGGCATCGCGATCGGACGACGCGCCCTCGGGCACCGGGTCCGGCGTCGGACGGCACCGCCCCCACACGACCGGAGTGATCGTGCGGGGCATCGGACCGTCCAGGCCGGGTTCGGCACCCGGGGGCGTGAGGGAACCCGCCCACCCGCAACGGATCACGCCCCTGGAGGCGTGCCGCCGAACGGGACGAGAAAGCGGCAACCCAGCGCATCCAACACCGTTCGGGATGCGCCCAGTACACATCAGTGGGTCCAGGACTCACTCATGCGCACTGGTTAGGAACGGTGTCCTTCAGGACAAAGCCGACGGCTCCGGCGCGGATGGCCCGCAGCACCTGTTCGTCGGCGTGGAACGTCGTCAGGACGATGATCTCCGGAGCATCGGGACGGGTCCGCAGTGCCTCCGTAGCCGTCAGCCCGTCCATGGTCGGCATCCGGATGTCCATCAGCACCACATCGGGGCGGAGCCGGTCGACGAGATCCGCGACCTCGGAGCCGTCGGCCGCCTCCCCCACGATGTCGATGTCGTCGGCGCCGCCGAGCATGAGAGTGAGACCGGCCCGTACGAGCGGGTCGTCGTCGACGATGAGCAGCCGGACGGGCTGCGCCACGGGACCCATGGGGGTCGGGGCGGTCATGACGCCAACCGTGGTCAGGTCCGGACACCGGATGCGCCGGGAATCCTTGCGTCCGCCCCGGACCGTCCGGCGATCAGGGCGACCACGGCAGCCAGGCCCAGATGCCGAAGCCCCCGTCCGGCTCCGGACCGTGGTCGAGGCGGCCGCCGGCCTCCTGGCTCTCCACGGCGGGAACGATGCGGGAACGCTGTGGAGACTCGGCGGCTCACACGCGGAACGATCACCGTACCGGGCAGTGCCCGGCCCGGGGAATACCCGTCTCATCCGTCGTCCCGTGCTTCGCCGTCGGTGTCAGCGCCGCGCCAGCTCCATGATCCAGTTGGTCAGCCAGTTCTCGCCGCCGTCCAGGGAGAACGCCTGCTCCCAGCGGGCCGACTCCGCAGTGATCCCTGACCAGATGAACCGCACCCTGCCCGGGCCCGTGGCGGATCTCGGCCTCGGCGCGTCCCTGGCGGCGGCCCAGCTCAAACTGTGCGCGGCGCTGCCGCCCGAACTCCGCGAGCAGGCCGACCGGATGCGCGCCCGCTTCCATCTCGACGCGCCCGGCTGGTACGCGCAGGACGAGGAGACCCCGTACCTCCAGCAGGTCGCCGACGCGGTGTGGCACAGCCGGGTCCTCGATGTCCGCTATCGCCGCTGGCAGCAGTCGACCGATATCGACCGGCGGCTGGAGCCGTACGGGCTGGTACTCAAGGCAGGACGCTGGTACGTCGTCGCCGGGCCGGGACCGCGTACGTACCGGGTCGACCAGATCCTCCGGCTCACCGTCCTCGACGAGAAGTTCACCCCTCCCGAGAACTTCGACCTTGCCGGACACTGGGAGCGCCATCAGGCGGACTTCCATGCCCGTCTCCATCAGGCGGAGGCACTGGTACGCATCGCACCGCACGCCGCGTCACGCCTCATGGGAGCGGCGGCCCGGGCACTGGCCGACAGCGGAACGCCGGATCCGGACGGCTGGATCCGCGCGGTGCTGCCCATCGAGTCGCTCGACCATGCCCACGGCGTGTTCCTGGCCCTGGGCGAGGATGCCGAGGTACTGGGCCCACCCGAGTTGAGGGCCGCGGTCGCCGCGACTGTACTCGCGCTGGCGATGCGCTACGCCTCCGGCTGAGGGGCCGAAAGACCTCGCTCTCGCCCGGAACTCATCGGTCCACCCGCAAAAACCCCCGCCCCCGGGCACATCGGGGTGTGCGTCCGATTCCCGCCGGTTTCCGCCACACAGAAGATCTTTCCTTGTCCATGTCGAAAGACCCGGGCGAAAGACCCGGGCGTCGCAGGAACCGACGCCGCACAGGACCCGGCTTCACGGACCAGGAGACCCACCATGACCATGACCACCACCACGACCACCGGCTCGGACAGGGCCGCACTCGTCACCGGCGGCAGCCGGGGCATCGGTGCCGCGACCGCGCTGCGGCTGGCCCGGGACGGTGCCGATGTGGCGCTGACATACGTGCGGGACGAGGACGGCGCGCAGGCGGTCGTCAAGAAGATCCAGTCGTACGGCCGTCGCGGAATCGCCCTGCGCGCCGACTCGGCCGACCCGGATGCCGCCCCGGCAGCCGTGCACCGTGCCGCCGACGCGCTCGGCCGGCTCGACATCCTGGTCAACAACGCGGGCATCGGCGTCCTCGGCCCCATCGAAACCCTCACCCCCGCCGACGTCGACCGGGTGCTCGCGGTCAACGTACGGGCGGTCTTCCTGACCTGCCGCGCGGCGGCGGGGCTGATGGGGAACGGTGGCCGCATCATCTCCCTCGGCACGGCTCTCAGCCGGCACGCGGGCGGTCCCGGCTCCACCCTCTACACGATGAGCAAGTCGGCGCTGGCCGGCCTCACCAAGCCGCTCGCCCGGGAACTCGGCCCGCGCGGCATCACGGTCAACCTGGTCCAGCCGGGTCCGGTCGACACGGACCTCAACCCGGCCGACGGCCCGCTCGCCGCCGGACAGCTCTCCGCGATCGCACTGGACCGGTTCGCCACCGTGGACGAAGTGGCGTCCCTGATCGCCTACTTGGCCAGTGACGAGGCGGCGTACATCACGGGTACGGAGGTGACGGTGGACGGGGGCCACGCCGCTTGACCCGGCTTCGCAGCGGCAACCCGCCGGCCGGTCTCCCGGTCCTCGGCCTGATCCGGCGGTGCTGCGGCCACGACCGGGGCGACGAGGTCATCACCCAACTGCGCAGGCCCGTGGGGCTGTGATCCGGGCTCACCCGCGGGGTCCATGCCTCGCACCCCGGTCCGCCCTACCCTGGCCGGTGAGGTTTCCGAACGAAAAGGGAGATCATGACCGAGACCCCGGTTCACACCCTGAACGACGGCCGCGCCATTCCCGCCGTCGGACTCGGCACCTGGCCGTTGGGCGACGCCGCGGCGGAGAAGGCCGTCGCCGGGGCCCTGGGCCTCGGCTACCGGCTCGTCGACACCGCACTGAGCTACGGCAACGAGACCGGTACCGGCCGCGGGATCGCCCGCAGCGGCGTGCGGAGGGAGGATGTCTTCGTCACCACCAAGGTCCCGGGCCGGCATCACGGTTACGAGCCGACGCTGGCGTCGTTCGAGGAGTCGCGGCGCAAACTCGGGCTGGAGTACGTGGATCTGTATCTCATCCACTGGCCGTTGCCCCGGCTCGATCTGTACGTCGACACCTGGAAGGCGCTGATCCGGCTCCGTGAGGACGGTCTGGCGCGCTCGATCGGCGTCTCCAACTTCACCGCGGCCCAGATCGACCGGCTGGAGCAGGAGACGGGGGTGCTGCCGGCCGTCAACCAGATCGAGATGCACCCGCGCCTGCCGCAGGACGAACTGCGGTCCGCGCACGCCGCCAAGGGCATCGTCACGGAGAGCTGGAGTCCGCTCGGCCGCGGGCGCGATCTGCCGGCCGCCCCGGAGCTGGTCGCCGTCGCCGATGCGCATGGCGTGACTCCTGCTCAGGCCGTGCTGCGCTGGCACACCCAGCTGGGTGCCGTACCGATCCCCAAGTCGGCCGATCCGGGACGGCAGCGCGAGAACCTGGACCTGTTCGGGTTCGAGCTGACGGCGGACGAGCTGGCCCGCATCTCGGCCGGGCCGCGGCAACGGTTCGGCGGGGATCCCGAGGTCCACGAGGAGTTCTGAGGGGCCTTTCGCACCGGTGTGTCCGTGTCGCTGTGTGCGCGGCAAACCGCGCGGCCACAGCGACGGCCGGATCACCCCCAGCGCGGGGTGAGCGACGCCAACCCGGGCCAACCCACGCCCCCCC
>NZ_JBHVWS010000002.1:352373-437871 GCF_042882185.1 Streptomyces sp. NPDC058239 | reverse complement strand
CAGGGCTGACCCTGGCCGCCGGCGGCACCCTGCCCGCACCCCCCGCCCCCCCCCCCCCCACGTCCGGATCACCGCGAGCGCGGGGTGAGCTCCGCCATCCGGGACCAACCCTCGCCCGGCACCTCGACGTTGATGATCTCCGGAGTCTGGGCAACGAGATCCGCCATCGTGTCCATCGCCGCGGCGAAGTGCTGCGACTTCACATGGGCCTCCCCGGCCTCGGGGGAGGCGAAGGCCTCCAGCAGGACGAACTGGTCCGGGTTCTCGACGCTGTACGACCACTCGAAGAACACATTGCCGGGCTCCTTCCGGGTGGCAAGGGTGAAGTCCTCGACGGCCGGGAGCCAGTTGTCGCGGTCGGCGCTGTGGACGGTGAATTTGACGGCGATGAAGATCATGCCCCTACGATCCCATATGCCTTGGATGTGGACCGATCGGGCACACCCGGATGGAGCCGGACGGGCTGGTACCGGCCCGTCCGGCTCCCGGTTGAGCCGAAGACCCTAACCGCCGAGCTCGCGGTGGCGCGCGGCCAGTCGTGCGGTGCCCTCCTTGGTCGGTGAGCCGAACAGCCGCAGCCGGGAAATGCCGCCGTCGGGGAAGATGTCGATCCGGATGTGCGTGGCGCGCACCGCCTCCGGCAGGACGAAGCGGTGGTTCGTGTCGGGCTGCAGCCGGGTCCGGGGCAGCACCTCGGTCCACTCGCCGCTCTTCCCGTCGCGTGCGGAAAGGCTCGCCCAGCCTGCCGAGTTGCCCTTCAGATACGCGGTGTCGATCTCCACGGCGCGGATCTCCGCCTGCTCGACGAGCCGGTAGCGGATCCAGTCGTTTCCCCTGTCGCGTCGGCGGCGGGTCTCCCAGCCGTCGTCCATCTTGCGGGACCTGCCCGGCTGGATGGTGTTGGTGGCCGGGGAGTAGAAGCGGTCGGAGGCGTCCTCGACCATGCCGCCGTTCTCCAGGGCGACCAGATCAAAGGTGCCGAGGGCGGCCAGCCAGGCGGGGTCGGGGGCGACCTCGCCGTACACCCGGAGTCGGGCGATCCCGCCGTCGGGGTGCTGGTTGACCCGCAGATGGGTGACACGTTGCTCGGCCGCGACGACGAAGCCATTGGCCGCGTGTCCGCCAACGGCTGTACGCGGTACGAGCGTTGTCCACTTCACGCCGGGCGCGAGGAGTTCCCCGGGCGACGGGGAGCCGGCGACGCAGGCCGCTTCGACGGAGACGGCCTGCGGGTAGTTGCCGCGGAAGTGGCCGGTGTCGACGATGATGCCGCGTACGACTCCGGGCGCGCCGAGCCGTACGAGTGCCCAGTCGTGGTCCTCGTCCGTGGGGTGCGGCCGGTCGGCGCTCGCGCCGCGTCGGCGGCGGGTCTCCCAGCCGTCCATGACCTTGCCCTTGTGGCCGAAGCGCTCGGGATCGAACTCGGCGGGCTCCGGCTTCAACAGATTCTCGCGCTCGGCGAAGAACTCGTCGTTGGCGGCGATCACTCCCGCGCCGAGCCGCCGGTCGGCGAGGTCGACGAGGTCGGTGAAGGGGAAGTCGGCGGTGCGGTAGTCGGCGTACGGATCGCCGCCGCCGTACGGATTCGCGTCGCCGGTGAAGCGGGCTGTCGCCGTCATGGTCAGTGGTTCCTTTCGAGAAGGCGTCCGGTGGGTCCGGCGACGGTGCCGTCCGCCGCGATCCTTGCGCCGCGCAGCCAGGTCGATCTCACGACGCCGTGCAGGGTCCTGCCCGCGTAGGCGGTGACCTGGTTGCGGTGGAAGAGTTCGGCGGGGTCGACGGTGAAGGTCTCTTCCGGGGCGAGGACGGCGAAGTCGGCGTCGCGGCCGGCCTCGATGGCGCCCTTGCGGGTGAGCCCGGCCAGCTCCGCGGGGGCGGCCGACATCCAGCGGACGACGTCGTCGAGCGAGTGTCCGCGCCTGCGGGCCTCGGTCCAGATGGCGGGGAGCCCCAGTTGGAGAGAGGAGATGCCGCCCCAGGCGGAGGCGAAGTCCGGCGTCTTGAGGTCGGTGGTGCACGGCGAGTGGTCGGAGACGATGCAGTCGATCGTCCCGTCGGCCAGCCCGTCCCACAGCGCGTCCTGGTTGGCGGCCTCCCGGATCGGCGGGCAGCATTTGAACTCCGTCGCGCCGTCCGGGACTTCCTCGGCGGTGAGGGTGAGGAAGTGCGGACAGGACTCGACGGTGATCCGTACGCCCTCGCGCTTGGCGGCGGCGATCATCGGCAGCGCGTCGCTGGAGGAGAGATGGAGCACGTGAACCCGGGCGTTCAGCCGCCTGGCGTGCGCGATGAGCCCCTCGATCGCGGTGTTCTCGGCGTCTCGGGGCCGGGAGGCGAGGAAGTCGGCATACGCGGGCCCGCTGCGCTGCGGTGCGGAGGCCAGATGGCGCGGGTCCTCGGCGTGCACGATCAGCAGGCCGCCGAAGCCGGCGATCTCGGTCATGGACCTGGCCAGCTGCTCCTGGTCGAGCTCCGGGAACTCGTCGACGCCGGAGGGCGAGAGGAAGCACTTGAAGCCGAACACCCCGGCCTCGTGCAGCGGGCGCAGGTCCTTGACGTTGGACGGGATCGCTCCGCCCCAGAATCCGGTGTCGATGTGCGCCTTGGGGGCGGCCACCTGCTGCTTGGTGCGCAGATGGCCGACGGTCGTGGTCGGCGGGAGGGAGTTGAGCGGCATGTCGAGCAGGGTGGTGATGCCGCCCGCCGCCGCGGCGCGGGTGGCGGTGAAGAAGCCTTCCCACTCGGTGCGGCCGGGGTCGTTCACATGGACATGGGTGTCGACGAGTCCGGGCAGCAGGACGTCGTCGCCGAAGTCCTCCGACCGGGCCCCGGCCGGCACCTCCGTGTCGTACGGCAGGACGGCGTCGATTCTCCCGTCGGCGACGGCGACCGCCGCGGGGCGCGTCCCGTCCGGGGTGACGACGCGCGTCGAGCGCAGTACCAGATTCACGTCCGCACCGGACACCCGTGCTCCTCACTTCGGACTTTCGGCCACTGGCAAATTCAACGAACTGTTGAAGGAGTCTTCACTCGGGATTCGGGCCCGTCAAGACCCCACTTTCCCCGCCGGGCGGCCGGTGGGCCACCCGCGCCCACGACTGGAGATTTCCACAAAGTAAAAGACCGATTTCGGAGAGCGGAACGTAGCATGGGACCAGTGCGGCGCCGCAGAACTGCCCCGCCGACTGCAGACACCAGGACAAACAGGCTCTGACCGGCCAGGACGCCGCCCCCGCAGCAGTGGGCCGATCGGGAACCGCCCGGTAGGCTGCTGCCTTGCTCTTCCGCCTCGAAAGGACCGTTGACGTGCCGCCGTCCCACGCCAGCACATCCGACTCCAAGCCCGCCGCTTCCAGCGGTGGTGTGCAGTCCCTTGAGCGCGCCTTCGATCTGCTGGAGCGGATGGCGGACGCGGGGGGCGAGGTCGGGCTCAGTGAACTCTCCGCGAGCAGCGGACTCCCGCTGCCGACCATTCACCGGCTGATGCGCACGCTGGTGATCTGCGGATATGTGCGCCAGCAGCCGAACCGGCGCTATGCGCTCGGCCCGCGTCTGATCCGGCTCGGCGAGTCCGCGTCCCGGCTGCTCGGCACCTGGGCCCGCCCGTATCTCGCGCGTCTGGTCGAGGAGACCGGCGAGACCGCGAACATGGCGCTGCTCGACGGCGACGAGATCGTGTACGTGGCGCAGGTGCCGTCCAAGCACTCGATGCGCATGTTCACCGAGGTGGGCCGTCGGGTGCTCCCCCACTCCACGGGGGTCGGCAAGGCGCTGCTGGCAAATACGCCCCCGGAGGAGGTACGGGCACTGCTCGCGCGTACCGGAATGCCGGCCGCCACCGAGAAGACGATCACCACTCCTGACGGCTTCCTCGACGCACTGGAACAGGTCCGCAGGGTCGGCTACGCGGTCGACGACAACGAGCAGGAGATCGGGGTGCGCTGTCTGGCGGTCTCCGTACCCGACTCCCCCACCTCGGCCGCGATTTCGATCTCGGGTCCGGCGGGCCGGGTGACGGAGGCGGCGACGGAGCGGATCGTGCCGATCCTGCAGCAGGCCGCGAAGGAACTCTCCGACGCGCTGGCCAGCAGCGGTTCCACCGGCTGAGGCGTCATGGGGGGAGCCGGGCTCCCCCCATGACGCCTCAGGTCGGTACGGCCGCCGTCAGACGTCCGTCGTCCATCGTGACGGTGCGGTCCACCCGGTCCAGATGGGCCCGGTCGTGCGTGACCATCACGGTCGCCGTCGACCGCTCCGTCGTCAGCGTGACCAGCAGGTCGAGCACTGCCGCACCCCGCTCGTGGTCGAGTGCGCTGGTCGGTTCGTCGACGAGCAGCACCGCCGGGTCGTTCATCAGGGCCCGGGCGATGTTGATCCGCTGACGCTGTCCGCCCGACAGCTGATGGGGCCTGCGGCCGGCCTTGTCCGCGAGGCCGACCGCGTCCAGCAGCTCCAGCGCCCGGCCGCGGGCTCCGCGTACGGCGCCGCCCGACAGATGGGTCATCACCTGGAGCTGTTCGGCCGCGGTGAGGGACGGCAGCAGGTTGGGCTGCTGGAAGACGATGCCGATGCGTTCGCGGCGCAGCGCCGCCTTTTCCGCACGGCCGAGGCCCGCCGTGTCCGTACCGGCGACGACGACCCGTCCCCCGTCCGGGGTGACCAGGGTCGCGGCCACCGCCAGAAGGCTGGACTTGCCGGAGCCGGACGGTCCGACGACCGCGGTGAGCGAACCGGCGGGCACATCCAGCGAGACCCGGTCCAGGGCGGTGAGCCGGCCGTCGCCGTCGGGGTAGGTGAGGGTGACATCGGCGAGGGTGAGGGTCATCGGGCACTCCCGAGTGCGGTGAGCGGGTCGACGGCGGTGATCCGCCGGATGGACAGGGCCGCCCCGACGGCGCCGAGGGTGATCATGACTGCTGCCGGGACCAGGACGGTCGCCGCGTCGAGGACGAACGGCACGGTCCCGCCGCTGACCACCGCGCCGATGCCCGAGGCGAGTGCGGTGCCCACCCCCGTACCGATGGCGAGCATCACGACGGCCTGCCCGAGCGCGTCGCGCAGCAGATACGGGGTGGAGGCGCCGAGCGCCTTGAGGACGGCGACATCGCCGCTGCGCTGGATCGTCCAGACGGTGAAGAAGGCGCCGATGACCAGGGCGGAGATGGCGAAGAGGAAGCCGCGCATCAGCTGGAGCGAGCCGTTCTCGGCCTGGTAGGAGCCGATGGCGGTGAGGGAGTCCCCGAGGGAGAGCGTGCTGGTGCCCGCCGCTCTGTCGCCCGCGGAGAGGTCCGCGCCGTCGGTGGTGGTCAGCGCGATCACCGTGGCGTGCTGCGCCCCGCCGGAGCCGTCGGCCCCCAGGCGCTGCCAGTCGTCGAGCGAGGTCCACACGACCGGCGTATGACTGTACGAGGCATCTGTCGTGACCGCTGCCACGGTCACCTCGCTGCCGCCGAGCCGCAGCCGTTCTCCGGCCCCGGCCCCCAGGTCGTCGGCGGCCTGCTCGGACAGCACCACCTTCCCGGTGCCGACGCGCGCACCGCCGACGGGCGCCAGGCCCCCGTCCGGCTCGACGCCGAAGGCCGAGACGGCGGCCGTGCGCTCCCCCTCGACTGCTGCGGCGTTGAGGGTGCGGATACCGAGCGGCTCCGCGTCACTCACACCGGGCTGCTCGGCCCAGCTCCGCCAGGCGCTCTCCTCGACGGTCGAATTCGTGAAGGACACCGACTGGCCGTCGGGCGGGGCGGCGAACGCGAGGTGGTCTGCGTTCAGCCCCGTGACGGCCGAGGTGTTCTCCCGGGCCAGACCGGCCGTGAGACCGGACAGCAGGCCCACGAGCAGCGTGATCAGCACCACGACCGTGCCCATGAGCGCGAACCGGCCCTTGGCGAACCGGAGATCTCTCCATGCGACGAACATGCTTCCAGCCTCGGCACTCGGGCCCCCGTAAACATCGCCCGGCGGTGGGGCCTGACATCAACCTTTCGATTGACCGGCCGCGGGGACCGTCCGTCTACGCTGGAGGAATCATGGATTCCCGTGCCGATCCCCCGGTCGCCGCCGCGCTGCGGCTGTGTCTGCACGCGCTGCTGGTGGGGCTGCTCGCGCTCGCGGCCCTACGGGCCCTGGGTGACGGGACACCGCATGCCACGGCCGTCGTCGTGGTCACCTGTGTGATGGCCGCCGTGTACGCGGCGGGCGCGCTCGCCCCCGCCGTGCAGCCGCGCGGCCGAGCGGCCGCCGTGTGGCTGGCGCTGCTGGGCGGCGTCTGGCTGCTGCTGCTCGTCCTGTCGCCCGACGCCCTGTGGGTGGCGTTCCCGCTCTACTTCCTGCAGCTGCATCTGCTGCCGACGCGCTGGGCCCTGCCGGCCGTCGCGGCGACCGCGGCCGCCGCCATCGCGAGCTTCGTGCTGCACGGCCAGGCCGTCACGCCCGGCGCCTTCATCGGTCCGCTGCTCGGCGCGGCGGTCGCGGTCGCGACGGTCCTCGGGTACGACGCGCTGTTCCGGGAGAGCGAACGGCGCCGCGAGCTCATCGAGGAGCTGATGGCGACCCGGGCGGAGCTGGCCGAGGCGGAACGTACGGCGGGCACGCTCGCCGAACGTGAGCGGCTGGCCCGCGAGATCCACGACACCCTGGCGCAGGGCCTGTCCAGCATCCAGCTGCTGCTGCGCGCCGCCGAACGCACCCTGTCCGCCGACGCTCCCGCCACCGCCCACGTCCGCCGGGCCCGCGAGGCCGCGCAGGACAATCTCGCCGAGGCCCGCCGCTTCGTCCGCGCCCTGTCGCCGCCCGACCTGGAGAACGGCTCCCTGGCGGCCGCCCTGGAACGCCTTGCGTCCCGCACCACGGGCCCCGGCCTCACGGTGCAGTTCGCGGTCAGCGGCCCCCCGGTGGAGCTGCCGACCCCGTACGAGGTGGCGCTGCTGCGTACCGCCCAGTCGGCGCTGGCCAACACGGTGCAGCACGCCGGGGCGCGGCGTGCGGAGATCACTCTCAGCTTCATGGACACCTCGGTGTCGCTGGACGTCGTCGACGACGGCCGCGGTTTCGCCCCGGGGAGCGGGCCGGTCGCGGCGGACACCGACACCGGCGGCTTCGGCCTGCCCGCGATGCGCTCCCGGGCCCGTTCGCTGGGCGGCACGCTGAGTGTCGAGTCGGCGCCCGACCAGGGCACGGCGGTCGCCCTCACCCTTCCGCTTCCCGTTCCGCTCCCCGACGGCCGGCCAGGACAGGACGCCGCATGACCACCCCCATCAGACTGCTGCTCGCCGACGACCACCCGGTGGTACGGGCGGGACTGCGGGCCGTGCTCGACGCCGAACCCGACTTCTGCGTGGTCGCCGAGGCGGCCACCGCCGAGCGGGCCGTCGCGCTCGCCGCGACCGGCGAGTTCGACGTCGTCCTCATGGACCTGCAGTTCGGTGCGGGCATGCACGGCTCCCGGGCCACCGCGGACATCACGGCACAAGCGGGCGCGCCCCGGGTCCTGATCCTCACCACGTACGACTCGGACGCCGACATCCTGGCCGCGGTCGAGGCGGGCGCCGCCGGCTATCTGCTGAAGGACGCCCCGCCGGAGGAACTGGCGGCGGCGGTACGCACGGCGGCGGCCGGCCGGTCGGCACTGGCTCCGGCCGTCGCCCACCGGCTGATGGACCGCATGCGGACTCCGGCCGAGGCCCTGACCAAGCGTGAGCTGGAAGTGCTGCAGCTGGTCGGCGAGGGCCTGTCGAACCTGCAGATCAGCAAGCGGCTCTTTCTCAGCCAGGCGACGGTGAAGTCCCATCTGGTGCACATCTACGCCAAGCTGGGCGTGGACTCCCGCACCTCGGCGGTCGCGGCGGCGACGGCCCGTCGACTGATCCGCCGCTGATTCCCGGCCGCCGTACGTCAGCGGCGCGGCGGCTCGCCGAAGAGATCCACGGCGACGCGTACGTCCCTGAGCGCGGAGGCCAGTGCGCTGACCGAGCCGATCGCCCCCGCGATCAGCAGCAGCGAACGGCGCAGGCGCGGAATCTCGGGTGCGCCACTGACGGCCATCGCATCCAGCGCGGCCAGCTCGTCCTCGGCGATCCCCCGGTCCGGGAACTCCGCGGGATGCCCCGCCAGCTCCCGGCGGAGTCGGGAGACGGCCGTACGCAGCTCCGTCACCCTCGGATCCTCACCACTGCTGGTCACCCGCGTCTGCCCCACGCTTCGCAACAAAGCACTCCCCCTCGCACATCCTTGTGCCAGTGTTTCGACCGGGTCCCGGACCGCGGTCAAGTGTCCGGGGATGCGCGCAAGTTAACGCCATGACAGGTGCCGAGCGCCACTCCGCAGACAGAATTCGGGGTGTCCCGTAAGGGTGACGTGCAGGTGGCTCCGAGGACGGCGCCGCCCGTCCGTACCCGCCTGGGGCCCGCTTGCGCGAGGAGGGCACATCTGAGGTATCCAGTCCGCATGACTCGGACAACACAGACCCCGGTGGTCGCCGGTCTGCTGCTCGCCGCGGGCGGCGGACGGCGACTCGGCGGCCGGCCCAAGGCACTGCTCGAACACCGCGGCAGGCCGCTGGTGGAGCACGCGGTACGAGTACTGCAGGAGGGCGGCTGCGACCGCGTCCATGTGGTCCTGGGCGCCGCGGCGGAAGAGGTACGAGCACGCGCCGACCTCGCCGGCTGCGCGGTGACCGTCAACCCCGAGTGGACCGAGGGCATGGGCTCGTCCCTGCGTGCAGGGCTCGGGACGCTCTCCGGTACGGGAGCGGACGCGGCGCTCGTCCTCCTGGTCGACCAGCCGGGCATCGGCGCGGACGCGGTGGCACGGGTGCGGTCGGCGTACCGCTCCCGGACGAGTCTCGTGGCCGCCTCGTACGACGGTGAACGCGGCCATCCGGTGCTCTTCGGGGCCGACCGGTGGGCGGACATCGCGGCGGAAGCGGTGGGCGACCGGGGCGCTCGGGCGTATCTGCGGGCACACCGCGATGCGATCACGCTCGTCGAGTGTTCCGATGTGGCTCAGGCGTACGACATCGACACGGTGGAGGACCTCAAGCACCTTGAGTGAAGCCACTGGCACCCGGCGCCGGCACCGCCCCACTTCTGTCGACCCGGAGAATCTCGACATCAACAAACCATTGAACTTCCACCATGAGGAAACTACTATCCACTGGTCAGAAGCCCTCTGCACCTCAGACGGCGCTCACGGCCGTATCCCGGAGCCCTGGCACGCCGTGCCGTTTCAGGCGACCCGGCGGCCGTGAGAAGCCGCCCGCACCGCCCGCTGAAGGAGTGACAGCTCATGTCCGCACCAGCGCCGTCCCCGCTGGCCATCGTCGATGCCGAGCCCCTGCCCCGGCAGGATGAGGTCCTGACCGAAGCGGCCCTCGCGTTCGTGGCCGAGCTGCACCGGCAGTTCACGCCCCGCCGTGACGAGCTGCTCGCCCGTCGCGGCGAGCGCCGCGCCGAGATCGCCCGTACCTCCACGCTGGACTTCCTGCCCGAGACGGCGGCGATCCGCGCGGACGACTCCTGGAAGGTCGCGCCGGCCCCCGCCGCGCTGAACGACCGCCGGGTGGAGATCACCGGTCCGACCGACCGCAAGATGACCATCAACGCCCTGAACTCGGGCGCCAAGGTCTGGCTCGCCGACTTCGAGGACGCGTCCGCCCCCACATGGGAGAACGTCGTCCTCGGCCAGCTCAATCTGATCGACGCCTACACCCGCAACATCGATTTCACGGACCCCAGGTCCGGTAAGTCGTACGCCCTCAAGCCCACCGGCGAGCTCGCGACGGTCGTGACCCGCCCGCGCGGCTGGCATCTGAATGAGCGTCACCTCCAGCTCGACGGCACCCCGGTGCCGGGCGCGCTGGTCGACTTCGGCCTCTACTTCTTCCACAACGCCCAGCGCCTCATCGACCTCGGCAAGGGCCCGTACTTCTACCTCCCGAAGACGGAGTCGCACCTGGAGGCCCGCCTCTGGAACGACATCTTCGTCTTCGCCCAGGACTACGTCGGCATCCCGCAGGGCACGATCCGCGCGACCGTCCTCATCGAGACGATCACTGCCGCGTACGAGATGGAGGAGATCCTGTACGAGCTCCGCGACCACGCCTCCGGGCTGAACGCGGGCCGTTGGGACTACCTCTTCTCCATCGTCAAGAACTTCCGCGACGGCGGCGCCAAGTTCGTCCTCCCGGACCGCAACGCGGTGACGATGACCGCCCCGTTCATGCGCGCGTACACCGAACTGCTCGTCCGCACCTGCCACAAGCGCGGCGCGCACGCCATCGGTGGCATGGCCGCCTTCATCCCGTCCCGCCGCGACGCCGAGGTCAACAAGGTCGCCTTCGAGAAGGTCAAGGCCGACAAGGACCGCGAGGCCCACGACGGATTCGACGGCTCCTGGGTCGCCCACCCGGACCTGGTCCCGATCGCCATGGCCTCCTTCGACGCGGTCCTCGGCGAGAAGCCGAACCAGAAGGACCGCCTGCGCGAGGACGTCTCGGTGGCCGCGGGCGACCTGATCGCCATCGACACCCTGGACGCCAAGCCCACGTACGACGGCCTGCGCAACGCCGTCGCGGTCGGCATCCGCTACATCGAGGCCTGGCTGCGCGGCATGGGCGCCGTCGCCATCTTCAACCTCATGGAGGACGCGGCCACCGCGGAGATCTCGCGCTCGCAGATCTGGCAGTGGATCAACGCGGACGTGGTCTTCGAGAACGGCGAGCACGCCACGGCGGACCTGGCCCGCCGGGTCGCGGCCGAGGAACTCGCAGCGATCCGCGCCGAGATCGGCGACGAGGCGTTCGACGCGGGCAAGTGGCAGCAGGCCCACGACCTGCTGCTCCAGGTCTCCCTGGACCAGGACTACGCGGACTTCCTGACGCTGCCGGCGTACGAGCAGCTGGGCTGAGCCTCCGCTTCCGCACTGACGAACTCCGCCCCCGGTACCGCACAGCACCGGGGGCGGAGATGCCGGGGCGTTCCCCGATGCGACGGGCCGCCCCGCGAGGAGGCGGCCTCAGCGCGTTCCGGCGTCCAGGCCGACCTCCGCCCAGACGCACTTGCCCGGGGCTCCGGTGCGCGGCACGGCACACCAGCGGTCCGCGAGCCGCGAGACCAGGAGCAGGCCGCGCCCGGACTCCTCGTCCGCCGCCGGGCACTGCGGCACCCCGGCCGGGGGAAAGCGCTCGGTGCGCGTGTCGGTCACCTCGATCCGCAGCGTGCGCCCACCGGTCTCCGTCAGCCGCAGATGGAAGTCGCGCCCCGGCACCCGGCCGTGACGCACCGCGTTCGCGGCCAGTTCGGCCGCGATGAGGGTCATCGTCTCGTTCGGCTCCGAGACGTAGGGGTACCCCCATTCGTCCAGCCGGAGCGACACGAGCCTGCGGGCCAGCCGTGCCCCGCGCGCGGTGGCGGTGAAGCACATGGCGAACTCCCGTACCCGCACGCCTGGTTTCGCGCCTCGCACGGACGGGTCAATTGCTTCGTTCATGAGGAAAACCCTCGCGGCGCGTGCGTAGCGTTGACCAGGACGGACGCGCGGACGGCGATCGGCTGTACGCGAGTGCGGCGTGGGCTGTACACGGCACGCCGCGTGACCGGGTGCGGCGGTGCGGACGAGCACGGAGGTGTGGGACATACCGGAGCAGGAGCGGCCGGAACAGACGTACGAGCCGGGGGCGGGCATTCTGGCCTTCTTCGGACGGCAGTTGAAGCTGTTCCGGGTGGCGGCGGGTCTGGAGCGGGCGGAGTTCGGGACCATGACCGGCTACTCCGCCTCGACCGTCGCCTCCTTCGAGCAGGGTCGCCGGATTCCGCCGCCGAGGTTCATCGACCAGGTGGACGAGCTGCTGAACGCGCACGGCGTGCTGAAGGCGGCCAAGGAAGAGGTGGCCCGCGCCCAGTACCCGGCGTTCTTCCGCGACGCGGCACGCCTGGAGGCGGAGGCGGTGGAGCTGTGCGCCTACGACACCCTGGTCGTCAAAGGGCTGCTCCAGACCGAGGAGTACACACGCTCCCTGCTGGTCGAGCGGCGTCCGCTGCTGGACGAGGCGACCATCGAGCAGCGGATCGCGGCCAGGCAGGCCCGGCAGGAGATCTTCGGCCGCTGGCCGGCCCCGCTGCTCAGCTTCGTGATGGAGGAATGGGTGCTCACGCGCGGACTCGGCGGCAGTGCGGTCCGCCGGGGCCAGCTCGAACAGCTCCTGCTGATCGGCCAGAAGCGCAATGTGGAGCTCCAGGTCATGCCCGCGGACCGTGAGGACAACGCGGGAGTCGACGGCCCGTTCACCGTCATCACCCGGCAGAACGGCGACCAGATCGGTTACCTGGAGGTGCAGGGCAGGAGCACACTGATGACCGACCGGGAGGAGGTCCGCGCACTGGCGGCCCGCTATGGGATCATCCGATCGCAGGCTCTCACTCCGCGCGAGTCCCTGGCCTTCATCGAAAAGTTGCTGGGAGAGGTATGAACGTCGAAGAGACCACCGATTCCGCCACCGTGCTGCGCTGGTTCAGGAGCAGTTACAGCGGCGCCGAAGGAGGCGACTGCCTTGAAGTCGCCACCCGTCCCGGCGTCGTCCACGTCCGCGACTCCAAGGACCGCACGGGACCGGTCCTCTCCCTGACCGCGCGGGGCTGGTCCGCCTTCGTCGAGTTCGCCGCCCGGGGCTGACCGAAGGAACACGGCCGCACCACGCAGGGCGGCCTTCTGTGCGCGGCTGCACACGCCGGCGCCGCTCCACCTGCGCGGCACATGGCCCCGCACAGAGCGCAGGGACGCTGTTGGTCGATTCGGGGCCTCGCGTGACGTCGGTTCCACCTGGGGGCGCGAGGGAGAACCCTTGCTCCGCTTCAGCGGTCGTCCGAGCGCGAGGTTCGACCCGGACGAGTGAGGGACGCCCCTGTCCCTCGTCAGGAAGCCGCACGTCGGGCCCCCACCGGGGGCATGGTGTGCAGCAGCTCCAGTCGGCGCTGGACGGCTTCGACCGCCCCGGAGCGTCGGCCGGGAACGCGTCGGCGCAACGAGACCAGAGGCGGGCCGAGTTCCCGCGCCCGCTGCGGGTCGCGAAGTTCCTGCCACTGGTGGTGGGCGCGGTCCACGGCGCCTTCCACGGCGGGGTCGTCCGGGGGCTGTTGCCGGGCAAGTCGGGCGTCGGCGGCAGCCATCCACAACTCGCAGCTGCGCGCCGGATCGTCGGCCAGCCGAGCGAGGTCGGCCCGGACCTCCAGCCAGTGGGTGGCCTGCACGGAGCCCGCGCCGTAGGTACGCAGAGCCCACCCCTCCCACATGACTGCGAGCGACGCCGCCTCGCCGTGCCGCCCCGCGTGGGCGGCGGCAGAAATCGCAGGCAACGGATCCTCTACGGCCACCTCGGTGTTCTCCGAAATCGGAGCGGGCGGCGTCGGAACAGGTGCAGGCGCCTGGTGCGGCCGGCCCGGTACCTGGACGGCCGACGCCGTAGGGACGGGGACGGCTCTGTCGTCGACGGCCAGGAACAGCGCGTCGTCGGGGCCGGCCTGGGCGACGGCCTGTTCATGGAGCTGGGCGAGCGGCGGGTTCATGCCACTGCGCCAGGTGGCGGCGAGGGCCTTCAGGTAGGCCGGTTCCATGATCCGGCGGCGGGCCGGCGGCGCGGTGATCCGGCCGTATACGCGGATCCCATGGCCGAGGACGAGGCCCTCGGCACGGAGTTGCTGCCAGGCGTCAGGGGCGGCGACCATGTCGATGACGACGGTGGTGGTGCCCGGGCGGCGCAGTTTGAGTTCGCCGGCCAGCCAGTGCCAGGGCAATGCGGTGTAGCGCAGGGTGGTCGGCGTGGTCCGGGCGAGTGCGAGGTGGATCAGGCGCTGCTTGTGGTCGAGGTGGAGTTGTCCGGTGATGTAGAGGGAGAGCGGGCCGGGTGCGGCGGCCGCGGCGCGGATGCGGGTGAGGACGGTCTGCGGGTCGGTCGGGTCGGCGAGTTCGACGATGGTGGCCGCCGGCGTGCCGGTCAGGAAGCTGGGCGGGACCGCCGCGAGCGTGGACAGGACGCTGGTTGCGTCGATGAGACAGCCCTTGCCCGCCGGGGCTGCCGCGATTAACAGTGCGGTCCCGGATGCCATGCCGCCCTCCCCGTTGATCATCACAACAGCACCGTAGCCGCTGCCCGGCTTGTGAACGTAGCCAGCGGCCGACTCCTGGACGATGCCCAGTGGGAGGTGGACATCAACAACCACAAGGGCGAGATCAGGGCGATCGCTCGTCAAGCAACCGCTCGCACCCTCCAGGAACAACGCCGCTACGAACACCAGCCCGAGTATTCTCTAGCCCCCGCCTGCGTCCTTCCGGGCCTGCTTCGCCCCGCCGGTCGTTTGACCGGCGGGGCGAAGCACTGCGAAGCGGCTGATGCGGGTGCGCTCCGCGGGGCCGTACGCTCCGTGCCGTTACTTCAGCCCGGTGTCCAGCGCGTTGAGCAGGGTGCCCTGGGCCGTGTCACCGGACATCTCCCAGACCATCACCCCCAGCAGACCCTTGTTCTTCACGTACTCCGTCTTCCTGCCGATGGACCAGGTGTCGTCGAAGGACCACCACTGGTTGCCGGTCCAGCCGTACGTGGACACCGACTGTTCGTCGTGATGGATCGTCATCGCCGGGTAGGCGCCGATGAGGTTGGAGTAGCCGCGGGTGCCGGCCTCCTCCGCGAACTGGCCGGGGGCCGCGCCGCCCGCGGGCTGCCATTCACCTGCGGCTCCGCCCTCGGTGACGTTCTGCCAGCCTCGGCCGTAGAAGGGGATGCCGAGGGTCAGCTTGCGGGGCTCGACGCCCGCGTCCGTGTAGGCCCTGATGGCGGCGTCGGCGCTGAAGTGGAAGTCGTACGGGTCCTGGTCGTCGGTGTGGAGGTTGGCCTGGTGGCCGGTCCGGTTCGGCTCCCAGGAGTTGTCACTGCCTGAGCCGTGGAAGTCGTAGCCCTGGACGTTGGCCACGTCCAGGGAGTCGAAAACCTTGCTCAGGTCCCAGCCGTCGCCGATCTTCTGCGGGTCGGCGGGGGTGAAGGCGGTGAGGAGGCGGTGGCCGCCGCCGAGGGCGTCCATCTGCTTACGGAACTCGGCGAGCAGCAGGGTCAGGTTGGTCTTGTCGTCCGGTGAGTAGTGGTTGCCGGGGTGCCCGGTGCCGGTGCCCGGCCATTCCCAGTCGATGTCGAAGCCGTCGAAGATTCCGGCTGCGGTGCCGGGGCCGCCCGCACCGTTGTACTCGGGCAGGTTGCCCTTGATGTACATGTCGATGCAGGAGGAGACGAACTTCTTGCGGGAGGCGTCGGTCGCCGCCACGTCGGAGAAGTACTTCGAGTACGTCCAGCCGCCGAGCGAGACCACGATCCTCAGGTTCGGGTGGAGCTTCTTGAGCTTCTTCAACTGGTTGAAGTTGCCGCGGAGTTTTCCCCAGCCGTCGTCCGCGACGCCGTCGACGGACTGGGCGGCGCCGAACGGGCGGGCGTAGTCGGCGTCCGCGTCACCGGCGCCGGTGCCCTGCTCGGGGTCCTGCGGGTCGGCGGTGGTGCCCTTGGTGACGCCGTTCAGGCAGGTGAGGTTATTGGGGTCGATGTTGGCGAAGGCGTAGTTGACGATGTCGAGCTTGTTCGCGGCGCCGGAGTCATGGAGGTTCTTGACGAAGTACTGGCGGCCGTAGATGCCCCATTGGACGAAGTAGCCGACCTTGGCGTAGTTGCCCGCGCCGACGATGTCGTCGGTCTTCACCGTGAGCGCGTTGCCGGCCGGGGAGGCGTTGTCCGCCGCGTCACGGGCCTTGACGGTGAAGGTGTACGAGGTCGAGGGCGAGAGTCCGCCGACGGTGGCGGTGGTCGTCGTACCGGAGACCGTGGTGGCGAGTTGGCCGCCGCGGTAGATGTCGTACGCGGCGACCCGCTGGTTGTCCGTCGCGGCGGTCCAGGCCAGGGTGACGGACGAGGAGTCGGTCGCCGTGGAGTGCAGCGAGCCCGGGGCGGTGGGCGGGGAGGTGTCACTGGCCGGGTCGACGGTAGCGACGGCCAGCGGGGCGCTCTCGGCGGAGGTGTTGCCGCGGGTGTCCTTGGCCCGGACGGTGAAGGAGTAGGCGGTCGCCGGGGTCAGCCCGGTGACCGTGGCGGAGGTTGCCGCGGTGGCGGCGGCGACCACCTTGCCGCCGGCCAGGATGTCGTACGAAGCCACGGGGAAGTCGCCCGCCGTGGCCGCCGTCCAGGAAAGCGACGCGGTGCGGGCGGTGACATCGGTCTGCTTCAGTCCGCCCGGCGCGCCCGGCGGCACATCCGCGGAGCCGTCGCACTTGTCGCCGTTGATCCGGCAGCCGGTCGGCGCGGTGATCGGGCCGGTGGCCACGAACCAGAAGCTGTACGGCTCGGTGGTGCCGTGCGCGGCGACGGTACCGTTGTAATGGGCGTTGACCGCGGTGATGTGGCTGCCCTGGGTGGTGACGGTGCCGTTGTAGGAGGTGTCGATCGCCACCCCGGCCGGCAGGTCGAATTCGAGGCTCCAGCCGGTGACAGCGGTGTCGGTGTCGTTGTGCAGGATGTAAGTCCCCTTCCACCACGACCCGTTGTCGGCCGAGGTGAAGGTGGCCGTCAGCCTGCCCGCCGCGTGTGCGGGTGCGGCCTGTAAGGACAGCAGTGCGAGTAGGAGTCCGAGGACGACGACGAGGGCGGTCGACGTTCTTCTTCCGAAGGTCATGTGCCCGAACATGGTTCTCCCTTGAGGCAGGGACCGGTGAGGCGGTCCTGAGGGGGAGCGGGATTCCTTGGTGCCATGGAGCACAGGGGAAACTAAATGGTCTGGACCAACTCGTCAATAGGTACAGACCATTTGCGAGTCGGCCTCCCAGGGACCGGCGACTTCGCCCCGGTCGGAGGTGAAGTCGGGCCTCGGGCGATCAAGTGGAGGCACTGGTGTGCGAATTCGGCATCGATACGGCTAGGATCACGCGCGGCAAGGCTGTAGCGCAGAGGTCGTCGCGCCCTAGCAGCGAGCTGGAGGACGTCGGTTCGAATCCGACCGGTCTTGCCGCCTTTTTCGTGGAGGAGAGTCGATGGCCTCGGTTCGTCCCGAGCGGCCGGGAGAACGCGGTCGCCCTCTCCCGGCCGGGTGCCGACGGGGGACCTGGGGAGTAGTGATGTTGCAGCCGATGCCCGTGCGCTGTCCCGCGATCGAGCACCCGGACATACCGCTCGCCGACGCGGCCCTGCTGGACCCGCTGCTGGAGCGGCTGGAGTCGGCACATCCCGTCGAGGCCGACGAGACGTTTCCGCTCGGCACGCTGCGGGTGGACGGCCGGGTCGATCTCTGCAAGCAGGGGCTCGGTGCGGCGGGCGCGGTCCGGGTGATGCCCGCGGTCGCCCGCTCCCCGCACGCCGCGCATGTGCTGCTCGGCACCAACTCGCTGGGCGACGAAGGGGCGCGGGCCGTCGCCGACGCGCTCGGCCGGGGCGGCCACGGGCTGCGGACGGTCTACCTCGGCTGCAATCGCATCGGGGCCGACGGGGTCACCGCGCTCGCCGGTGCGCTGAGCGAGGACGAAACCGTCAGGGCGTTGTGGCTGAAGCGCAATCCTGTGGGTGACGCCGGTGTCCGGGCGCTCGTTCCGATGCTGCGCCGCAACACCGTTCTGCGCACCCTCGACCTGGTGAACACCGGGCTCACGGCCGACGGCCTCGCGGCGCTGCTCACCGTACTGAGTCAGCGGTCCCGGCCGGTCGAGCGGCTGTTCCTCGGAGGCAACGGACTCGGCGCCGAGGCGGCTCCGCTACTGGCCGCGCTCATCCGCGACGCCGGGGTACGGGAGCTGTACCTTCCGGCCAACCACCTCGGTGACGAAGGGGCCGCCGTGCTGGCGGCCGCGGCCGACCCCGCCCGTCCGGTCCGGCTCGGTCTCGGCGGAAACGGGATCGGGCCCGCCGGTGCGCGCGCCCTGGCCGATGCCCTCGACGGGATCGAGGCGCTCGACCTGGGGCGGCCGCCCTCGGAGCGCAGTCTCGGGGCCCGGTCCAATGTCACCGGTGACATCGGAGCCCATGCGCTCGCCGGAGCGTTGCGCGGCAGCCCGCTGCGGCGGCTGGAGCTGTGCCACACCGGTCTCACCGGGCGGGGCGCGAAGACCCTCCTCGCGGCCGTCGACGCCGACTCGCGTCTGGAGTACGTGGGGTTGGGGCCGGGCCTGCCGCGCAAGGTGAAGCGGTCCTTCGCGACGCGGCTGCGCCCGGACGGCGGGACCCATGCGGACCTGCGCGCGGTGAGGAGCGTCTACCGGTGAACCCGGACACGGCCGCCGGGTACTTCGCGCCGGACGAGATGGCGAGCCGACGTCAGGTCCGCCGGTACGCGGTGCCCCGGTGGATGATCGAGGAGTCGGCCGAGCGGCGGGCGGCCGGCGACTGGCAGGGCGCCTGCGCGGCGGCCCGGTTCGACGTGAAGTTCGACCTTGCCCAGGTGTCCGAACGGTACGGTCCGGACGTGGCCGGAGCGCTCGGGGCCGATCTCCGTCATCTCGTCCCCGACCTGGTGCGCTGGCATCTGCCGCGCATTCTCGGCGGCCGTTCGACGCTCGCCACCGACCAGATCGTGATCCTGGCGGGCTACGGCCGTATGCCGGACGGGCCGGGATCGACGTCGCCGTACCTGTACCTCCGTACGCTCCCGATGGTCGACGGACCGCAGCGGATCGCCCTCCGGTTCGGAACGGCCGGGAAGGGGCGCCGGTCGGCGCCCGGCGTGTTCCGTTCGGGTATCGAGGACTGGCGCACCGCCCGGTATCTGTGGGACGCGCGCCGTACCGGCGAACTGGGCGTACGGGCCGGCGGCGCGGACCGGCCGCCGTTCCTCCACGCCGACGGCACACCGCGCACCGCCGATGAACTGCCCACCGCGGACCCGGGCCCCGGGGATCCGGTGGCCCGCGCCGAGTGGCTGACGCTGCTGCACCAGAACGGCCAGGTGGCCGAGTCCCTGGCGGCGGCGGGAATCGAGTGGGATCCGACACCACCGCAGATGCCTGCGTGGTACCGGGCGACTCCCGAATCGATCGTGGCCGGGCTGGCGCTCGACGTTCCCCACGTGGGGGCGGCGGTCCGGCGGTTCGCTGAGCACAGCCCGGCGGAGCGCTTCCAGATCGGTGGGGACTGGCGGGCCAACATCCTGCTGGAGTTCACGGACCGCGGTCCGCTGCGGATGAGGATCGCCGGGCAACGGGAGGCCGACGACGCGGCCTTCGTGCCCGAGGCGGCCTGGCGCCGGCTGCCGGACCTCGATCTGCTGCGGGCCGGTGGGGTGTCTGCCGGGCAGTTGCACCCGCTCGTCGCCGGGGCCCTCTTCACCGGCCTCGGCCCGGCGGCCGGCCCGCCGGGGCCGACGCCTCCCGCACCGGTGCGGGTCAGGTGCCGCGGCGAATGGCACGAGGTCGTCTTCCGCGACGGGCGGCTCGATTCCCCGCACAGCCCGCAGGAACGACAGCGCGAGAACGCCCTGCGCGCCTTCGGCGGCGCGATCACCGGCTGCTTCGCCGTGGAGCACGCGTGCGTGTCCGGCACGGGACGGCTGCCCAAGTCCCTGCAGGCGCAGCGCCGGGAGCTCTTTCTGCGCGTCCAGCACGGGGACACCCCGGGGGTTCTGGAACTGCTGGACGCGGGGGTCGACCTCCGGGTGCGGGACGGCGGACGGCGCAGCCTGCTCCATGTGCTGCATCTGCTCGACCACGAGCTCCTGCTGCCCCGGCTCCTGGCTGCCGGTCTCGATCTGGAGGCGCAGGATCACCTGGACCGCACTCCGCTCTGCGCGGCGGTCGACGGCGGCGGTTCGCCGGACCTCGTGAAGGCGCTGATCGAGGCCGGAGCACGGATCGACGTGCTCGATCAGATGGAGCTCTCGCTGGCCCAGCTGATCAGCAAGTACCGGCGGACGGACCTCGACTTCCTCAAGGAACGGGTGGAGAAGGAACATCCGGGCATCGGGTCCGAGTCGTGGGAGGAGTGGGAGGAAGAGAGGGACGACGCGGACGAAGAGGACGAGGACGAGTGAGTACCGGAGGACGAGCGGTGGCGGGAGACGCGGTGAGCACCGCAGGACGGACGGCCGCGCGACAGATGGCGAGCACCGGGCAGAGGGTGGGCGTCGCCGTGCACGGCGCCCCCGGGGCGTCACACGCGGTTTCCTCCGCGGGCACCACTCGCGGGCCCCTGGACGCCGCCGACGATCTCAATCGCAGGCTGCGGACCTCGCGCACCGAAGCCGCCACCAATCCTCAACTGGAGGCACTGGCACTGGCGGTGACGGCCAATCAGCCGGTGCTGCTCTGGGGCGAGCCGGGCATCGGCAAGTCGGCCGGGATGGAGCAGCTCGCCGCCGGGCTCGGCCTCGGGCTGGAAACGGTCATCGCCAGTGTGCACGAACCCTCCGACTTCGCCGGTCTGCCCATCGTCGGTGACGATCCGGCCGTGACCGGGGTGCCGATGGCCCCGCCGGACTGGGCGGTCCGGCTCGCGCGCACGGGACAGGGGCTGTTGTTCTTCGACGAGTTGTCGTCCGCTCCCCCGGCCGTGCAGGCGGCACTGCTGCGCGTCGTTCTCGAACGGCGGGTGGGCAGCCTGACGTTGCCGGAGTCCGTACGCATCGTGGCGGCGGCGAATCCTCCGTCGAGTGCGGCGGACGGCTGGCATCTCAGCCCACCGCTCGCCAACCGTTTCGTGCACCTCCAGTGGACGCATGATCCGCGCACCGTCGCACGGGGCATGGCCGGTACGTGGCCCGAGGTCGCGGTCCCGGTCGTCGACGCCGCCAGGGCTGCGGGCTCGGCGGCGCGGGCCCGAGGCGCGGTCTCCGGCTTCCTGACCGCGCGCCCGGGCCTCGTCCATCACATTCCGGCCGATGCGGAGAGCCGGGGCCGGGCCTGGCCGTCCCCGCGGACCTGGGACATGGCGCTTCGGCTGCTCGCCACCGGGTACGCGACGGGCGCCGGGCGGGAGGCGGTGGCCGCCGCGCTGACCGGGGCCGTGGGGGACGGTGCGGGCATCGAGCTGCTGTCCTATCTGGAGAATCTCGATCTGCCCGACCCCGACCGCGTACTGGCGGACCCCGACGCGTTCGCCCTGCCCGAGCGCGGCGACCGGCAGCTGGCCTTCCTCATCGCGGTCGTCGCGGCCGTCCAGGGCGATCTCACCCGGCGCCGCTGGGAGGCGGGCTGGGCGGTGCTGGCGAAGGCCGTGGACGCGGGTGTGCCCGATGTGGCGGCCAGGGCGGCGGTGGACCTGGCCGCGATGCGGGACACCGACTGGCCGGTGCCGGAGGGCATCGACGCCTTCGTGGAAGTGCTGCAGCTGTCCGGCGCCCTGCCGCAGAGCGGCTGAGGCGGGCACGTCGGTGCCGGAACCGGAATCCGCCCCGGGGCGGCCCCAGTTGGACAGGACGAAGCTGCTCGCCGCCCGCTACCGGGCGGCGACCGACCGGCCCTATCTGGCCTCGGCGCTGTATGCCCTGTCGGTGGTGGCGAGCGCCGGGGTGCCGACGATGGGCGTGGACCGGCACTGGCGCTGCTATGTGTCGCCCGCCTTCGTCGATGCGACACCGGTGGCGGAGCTCGCGGCGGTGTGGGTGCACGAGGTGGCGCATCTGCTGCGCGACCACCACGGGCGGGCGGAGCGGCTGCCCGCCGCCGACCAGCGTGACCCGAACCGCGTCAATGTCGCCCAGGACTGCGAGATCAACGACGACCTCATCGCCGACGGGCTGCCTCTGCCGGCCGGCCGGATGGAGCCGCGGCTCTTCGGCCTGCCGAACGGGCAGCTCTTCGAGGCGTATCTCCCCGGTCTGCCGCCGGGCCCTCCCACGCACAACTGCGGGTCGGGCGCCCATGGACAACCGGTGCCCTGGGAACTGACCGGGGCCGACGGGCCGGCACGTCTCGGCCCGGTCGAGGCGGATGCGCTGCGGCGCCACACCGCGGAGGCCATGCGCGCTCACCGGCGCAGCCGGGGCAGCCTCCCCGCGGGCTGGGCGCGCTGGGCGGACCAGGTCCTGGAGCCCACGGTCGACTGGCGGCAGGCGCTCGCGGGCGCGGTGCGGGAGGCCGCCGCGTGGGCCGCCGGGGCGATCGACTACACCTACCGCCGCCCCTCCCGCCGCGGCGCGGCGCTCCGCGGCGTCGTCCTGCCGAGCCTGCGCCGGCCGTTGCCCCGTGTCGCCGTCGTCATCGACACCTCGGGGTCGATGGGTGATGACGAGCTGGCCTCGGCGCTGGCGGAGGTCACCGGAGTGCTGCGGGAGGTGGGCATCCGGGGCAACCGCGTCACCGTGCTGGCCTGCGACGCCGATGTGCAGAGCGTGTCCCGGGTGACGGCCACCGAGCAGATCACGCTGAGCGGGGGCGGCGGCACCGACATGCGGGTGGGCATCACCGCAGCCCTCGCGGCCCGGGACCGCCCGAACATCGTCGTCGTCCTCACCGACGGCTGTACGCCCTGGCCGGACGAGGCCCCCTCGTGCCGGCTCGTCGCGGCACTCATCGGCCCGGACGCCCCGCAGCCCCCGAGGTGGGTGGAGACCGTGCGCGTCACCTCCTGAGGCCGGCCGGGACGTCATGTCACCCACCGCACCGGCCCCGGGAACGACGGACCGTGCTTGGGCTCAGTCGCCGAGGACGACCGTGCGCTGAGCGGAGAAGTCCCCCCACTTCCCGTCAGGCAGCCTGGCGCGGATCTTCATCGAATAGCGGGTACCCCGCGGGTCGCTGACGGTGAGCCGGTAACTCGCCCGGCCTGCGGGCGGGGTGGAGCCCCACACGATCGTGGTGGTCAGCCGGCCGTCCATGAAGAGCTGGTACGCCGGGATCTCGCCGCCCGTCTCGGGCTGCTTCCAGTTCAGGTCGATGACGTACTCCTTGCCCTGGACGCGGTTGGTGATCCGCAGGTCGCCGGGGGCGGTACCGGCCGGTGCGCCCGGGGCGGACGCGGTGGTGAGATCGAGGGCGTCGCTGTCCGGCGAGGAGGTGTCGGCGGCGTCGCGGGCGCGGACGGTGAAGGTGTAGACGGTGCCGGGGCGCAGTCCGGTCAGATGCGCCGTGGTCTGTGTGCCGGGCACGCTGTGGATCCGGGAGTCCTCCTGGTAGATGTCGTACGAGGTGACGCCGACGTCGTCCGTCGATCCGCCCCAGGAGAGGTCTGCCGCTCGGCTGCCGTCCGCCGTTCCGCGCAGTTTCACCGGGCGGGTCGGCGGCTCGTGGTCGGCTGGGGTCGGGGCGGGTGTGGTGACGTTTGCGGCGGCGCTCGGCGCGGAGAGGTTCCCGGCGGCGTCGCGGGCGCGGACGGTGAAGGCGTAGACGGTCGAGGCGGTCAGTCCGTCGACGTCGATCATCACCTTGGCCGCCGGGACGGATTTGACCTTCTTGCCCTTGCGGTAGACCTCGTAGCCGGTGACCGCCTCGTTGTCGGAGGCCGGCTCCCACATGACGTGCACGGAGGTGGCGCTGCTGGCCTGTGCTGTCACATGGCCCGGTGTCGTGGGTTTCCGGGTGTCCGCCTGCGGGGTGGAGCCGCAGGCGGTGAGCGCGGCGAGGAGCAGGGCGGCGGAGCAGGCCGACGCGGCGGTTGCGTGGGGGCGTTGCACGGTCGTGCCTTCCATTCGGCGGCAATGGTCCAGACCTGTATCGCATGGTGTGAGGGTCGCCGACAAGAGGGTGGAGCGGAACGTTCCGCAATGTGCCGGTGTGCGCAGACGATCGTGCGTCGGTGGTCCGTCGGCGGGGTGCGGGTGTACACCAGTGGTTTGCCGGCGGTGCCGGTGTACACAGCGGTCCTTCGGCGGGGTCCCGGATGTGACGTACGGTCGGCTGATGCTGTGCATACGCGGGGTTGTGCTGCCGGAGCGCGAGGAGCGCGAGTTCTGGATCGACGGCGAGGTACTGCGCGCCGGCGGGCCGCCGGGCGGGCTCGCGGGCCGGGACGCGGAGACGATCGTCGACGGCGGCTGGCTGCTGCCCGGACTCGTCGACGTACACACGCATCCCGGGGCACTGGAGCCGGGCGCCCCCTTCGACGAGGAGCTGCTGCGCAGGCAGTTGGGTGAGCACCGGGATGCCGGAGTGCTCGCCGTGCGCACCCCTGGCACCTCGCAGCGGATGCCCGCGTGGGTGGACAAGGATCCTGAGTTGCCGCGCGTGACATCGGCGGGACGGTGGCTGGCCACGCCCGGCCGGTTCTTCCCCGGGTTCGGACGGGATGTGAGCGAGGCCGAGTTGGTGCGCGCGGCCGTGGAGGAGGCGTCCGCGTCGTCCGGGTGGTGCAAGGTCATCGGTGACTGGCGCGCCGACGAACCCGCCGTACCGCTCCCGCTGTTGACCTCGGTGGTGGAGGCGGTGCACGCGGCCGGCGGCAAGGTGGCGGTGCACTGCCAGACCGCCGAGGGCACGCGAAATGCCGTACTGGCGGGCGCCGACAGTCTGGAGCACGGTATGCATCTGGACCCGGCGCTGCTGGACCGGATGGCCGCGCAGGGAACGGCGTTCGTCCCGACACTGAGCGTCTTCGGCGCGAGGGTGGAGGAGATGCGGGCGCGGGAGCCGGGCGTGCGGCGTGATCTCTGGCTGGCCGGCTGGGACACCATGCTCGGCAATGTGCGCGCGGCCCACGAGGCGGATGTGACGGTGCTGGCGGGGACGGACTCCTTCCCGTGCGGGACGGTCGCCGGCGAGATGGACTGGCTGGTACGGGCCGGGCTGCCGGCCGAGGCAGCGCTGGGCGCGGCCTCCTGGACGGCGAGGGCCTGGCTCGGTCTGCCGGGGCTCGTGGACGGCGCACCCGCCGACGTCGTCGCGTACGCCACCGACCCGACCCTGGACCCTGCCGCGCTGGATCACCCGAGCCGGATCGTGCTCCGGGGACGCGTCGTGCGATGAGCGATGAGTTCCGGGCGCCGGAGCAGTCTGCACTTTATGGATACGCACACGGAGACGACACCCACGACTCCCACGATCGATCTGGAGCCTGCGGCCCGGCAGATCGCCGGCCTGCTCGACGGTATCGACGAACAGCGGCTGGCCGGCCCGACACCCTGCCCCGACTACACGGTACGGGAGCTGCTCGCCCACGTGGTCGGGCTGACCACGGCCTTCCGCGACGCGGCGCGCAAGGACTTCGGACCGACGACCGACACCGCCCCCGACGCCGCACTTCCGGTCCTCCGTGACGGCTGGCGCGAAGCGCTGCCTCCGCTGTTGGACGAGTTGGTGGCGGCATGGCGCGATCCTGCTGCCCGGCAGGGGATGACCAGGGCCGGCGGCGTGGATCTGCCGGGCGAGGTGGCCGCGGTGATCGCGCTGGACGAGCTGGTGATCCACGGCTGGGATCTGGCCCGGTCGACCGGCCAGAAGTACGAGGCGGACGAGGCGAGCCTTCGCGTCGCGCTGGCCATGCTGACCCCCGGCGACACCGTCCCCCGGTCCGAGCACATCTTCGGTCCGCCGGTTCCGGTCCCGGGCGACGCGCCGCTGGTCGACCGGGCCGTCGCCATGAGCGGCCGCCGCCCGGACTGGCGGCCGGGCGACTGAGCGGCGGGCAGTCGAGGCCGGGGCGAGAGGGGGCGGCCCGAGGCGCTGGGCCGGGACGGCCGGGGGCCGGACCCGGCCCCCGGGTCAGCTCAGCATGCGCGCCGCCTCACGTGCCTGCTCGCGCAGTCGTTCGTCGGCCGGAGCCATCCCCGATTCCAGGCCCGAGGCCGTCACCCTGAGGTCCCGCTCGGCAAGAGCCGTCAGGCGGCGGCGGTGATCTTCGGTGAGGGCGGTGCGGCCGAGGGCGACGAGCGCCTCCAGCGCGGTCACGGCGTCGGCGTCCTCCTCGGCGGAGTCCAGGACCAGACCCGCCAGACGGGGGCCGTCGAGGGATTCGGGTGCGATCGCGTGCAGCGCGAGCACGGCGGCCGGAGTCTGCAGCCGGTCCGTCAGCAAGCCCTCCAGCGCGGGAACCAGCGGCCGGGCCGCGGCGCCCATGCGGGCCGCCGCCCGTGCGGCACGGGTGAACGTCCAGCGCATCCACGCCGGTTCGACCTCGGCGAACACACCGGCCAGCACCAGAACCGCCTCTTCCGCGTCACCGGTGATCCGCCACAGGGCTGCGGCGATCTCGACGTCGCTGTCCAGCTGCGGGACATTGCGGTCCTCCTCGGGCGCGCTGAGCGCGGACCGGAGAGCGGGCACCAGCCCCGCCGCCTCGGGGCCCAGCTCGGCGGCAAGTCCCGCGGCCTCGCGCACACCATGGCCCCCACGGGCCAGCTGGGCGGCGACCGCCTCCGGCAGGGGGCCGCTCTCCCCGGTCAGTCGGCGCACGGCCGTTGCCGCGGCGAGCCGGCCGTCCTCCGGTCCAAAGCGGGCCGCGGTGGTCAGGAGTTCTGCCGTCGCCGCGCGGTGTTCCGGTGGGCAGACTGCGGCCAGTGCCTTCGGCACCGCCTTCGGGAATCTCGGCAGCGCGGACCGCAGTTCGGGCAGGGCGGCGGACGCCCGGCTCCCCCAGGCACCGAGCAGGGCCGTGAGCCGGATGGGCTCGTTGCCGTCCAGATCGTCCGCGCCCAGGCGGGTACGGATCGCGTCCAGCAGTGCGGGGTCGTACGGGAACGAGGTGTCGGCCGTCCCTCCGATCAGGAAGCCGCACGCCGCACCGAGCGCACGCGGGCGCTGCCCCAGGTCACGGGCCAGCAGGGGCGCGGCCAGGTCCGGGGCCACGGCGACGAGCGCCTCCAGGGCGCGGTCCGCCGGATCACCCGGTCCTGCGGCGAGCCGGGCCAGCACCGGAGCGACAGCCACGGCATGTGTGCCGAGCTTCTTGAGGAGCGAGTACGCCGCCGGTACGGAGGCCGGGTCGGCGGCCAGCGCCTCCATGGGGGCGGCCAGCCGTCCCGGCGCGCTGCGCGAAAGCTGACAGGCGGTCTCGGCCGCCCACAACGCCTCTGCACGCGCTTCGGGCACCGCACTGCGCAGTGCGGCATCGAGCAGGGTGTACGCCGCCTCGCGGTCCTTGTCGGTGTCGCGCAGCAGCAGTGTTTCGACGACATACTGCAGCGGTTCGTTGCGCTCCAGGTCGAGCCGGTCCCGGACGAGCTCGTGTGCGGGGAGGAGGGACAGCATCGCCTCGTGGTGCGCGGAGCTCCACGGCAGTCCGGCGTCCACACAGGCCAGCAGTGCCGCGATCCGCACCTCGCGGGGCTCGTCCGTGCCCATGGCTTCGGTTGCCGCAGCGGCCGTTCCCGCCGGATCCAGATGTGCCATGGCCCCGAGAAGTTCGGCCCGGACGAGGGGATCCGTCTCCACCTTCCGGCGCAGCCGGAGCACCGGCAGCACCTGGCCCGCCGCCCCCGTCATCGCGGCGGCCCACACCGCGGCCCGCCGCAGCCCGGACGCCTCGGCCGCGACCGACCCGAGAATCAGGGGCAGTTGGCCGGCGACGGCCGACCGGCAGGCGGCTTCGTCCGTGTCACCGTGGTCCTCGCCGCCCTCCGCTATCCCGCCGAGCAGTACCAGCAGGTCCTCCGTGCGGTACCCGGCCCCGGCGAGCTGGGCGATGTACGGCACGGCGCGGGCCGTGGCCTCGTAGACCGAGCCCTGATGCAGGATGCTGCCGTACAGCTCCGAGATCGCCTCGGACGCCGCATCCTCGTCGTCGCCGGCCAGTGCCCGCAGGCAGTCGGGCACGTCGGCGGCGCTTCCGTAGGCATGCTGCAGTTCGGCCCACGGCTGGGCGTCGACATCGGCGAAGAACAGTGCGAGTTCCATGGAGCGGATCATGGCACCCGGCGCTGACAACGCCCGGCCGCGTGTGGAGCCGAAGGGCAGCACACGGCAAGGCTGCCGGCCGGGCCGTGGGCCGGCAGCCGATCGCCCTTCAGCTGGTGAAGAACTCCGTGATCTGCTGGGCGACCTGGTCGGGGTGGACCTCATGCACCCGGTGACCGCCCCCGATCGTGATCAGCCGGCAGTCCGGGATCAGCGATGCCATGTCCTGCAGGCGCCCCTGGGGCATGGTCGACTCCGGGCCGCCGGCGATCATCAGCGTCGGCGCGACGATCTCGCCGAGGCCGGCCGCCCACTCGGGGTCGGGGTCGGCCACCTCGGCCCCGATGGGAGCGACGACAGCCCAGTCGTAGTCCACCGGCCCCTCCGGTTCGGCGGCCGGCTTCAGCTCGCTCGGGAACGGCGGCGGGGTCTCCACCAGCACCAGCCGCTCCACCCGGTCCGCGTGCTCCTGGGCGAGCAGATGGGCGACGACACCGCCCATCGAGTGGCCGACCAGGCCCACCCGGTCGAGCTCGCACTCGTCGAGAAAGCCGAGGACGTCGTCCCGCATCAGCTCGACGGAGTACTCGTCCGGCCAGTCGCTCTCGCCATGACCGCGCAGGTCGATGGCGTACACCCGCCACTGTTCGCCGAGCAGACTCCCGGCCGCCTCCCAGCTCGCGGCGGAGCCGCCGAGGCCGTGCAGCAGGACCACGGGCGAGCCGAAGGGGTCGCCCCAGGTCCGATACGCCAGCCGTACATCGCCGACATCCACAACAGACTGATCTTCCATACCCATGACGCTACAGCCGAATGAGCCAAGGCCTTTCACCCGTGGCTCCCCGCGGCCTGGCAGGGTTGAGGAGTGAACGTCGCTCCCCGCCCGCTGCTCATCGCTGTCGCCACTGTCGTCATGGCCGTCTCCGTGCTCTCCGGCTGCTCGGCGGCGGGGTCCGCCGAGCGCGGGCCGGAAGCCGGGCTCGACGATCCGGCGAAGAAGGAGATCGCCATGCAGCTGGTCTCCAGCGCGGAGAACTCCTCGCTCGACTGGAAGGCCCAGTACAAGTACATCGAGGACATCGACGACGGCCGCGGCTACACCGCGGGCATCATCGGCTTCTGTTCCGGCACCGGCGACATGCTGAAGGTCGTCGAGCGGTACGCGGCGGCGCGTCCCGGCAATCCGCTGGAACGGTTCCTCCCTGCCCTGCGCGCCGTACGGGGCAGCGATGCGCACGACGGGCTCGGCCGCCCGTTCACCGAGGCCTGGGCCGAGGCGGCCGTGGACCCCGCCTTCCGGTCGGCGCAGGACACCGAGCGCGACCGGTCGTACTTCGACCCGGCGGTCGCCCGGGCCGAGGCGGACGGACTCGGCGCCCTGGGGCAGTTCATCTACTACGACGCCTACGTGATGCACGGGTACGGCGACACGGACGGCACGGTCGGCTTCCGTACGATCCGCCGCGAGGCGATCGCCGCGGCTGCGCCACCGGCGCGCGGCGGGGACGAGGCGGCCTATCTGAACGCCTTCCTCGACGCCCGTGTCGCAGCGATCCGCAAGGAGCCCTCGCACTCCGACACCAGCCGGATCGAGACGGCCCAGCGGGTGTTCGTGGGCGAGGGCAGATTCGGGCTGGAGACACCGCTGCGGTGGCGGGTGTACGGCGACGGATACCGGATCGACGCCCGTTGAACCCGTGATCGACGGGCGCGGGAAGCGTCCGCCCCGCTGAAGGGCGGCTGGATCCACTCGGCCCGCCTCGACTGCCGAGGCCGGCGCACCTCGGCCCCGCATCGCGCCTTCCGCGCGGTGCGGGGCCTTCCTGCGTCCCGGGCCGCACTCCCAACTCCCTTGTGTCGAAGGGGTGTACGGCGGCCACCGCATTCTGATAGGAAAGCTTCCTAACAGACCGACACAACGACGAACTCCCTTTGGAGGACTGGTGCACGCTCCCCATAAGCGCACCGTACGTCGCAACACCCGCTCCGTGCGCATCGCGGTCATCGCGGTCGGCTTGACCCTCACGGCGATACCCGTCACGGCCTACGCCGGTGCCCCCACACACCCGGCGGTACATCAGCAGACGGCGGCCTTTCAGCATGCCGCCGCCGCGACCGGGCTCGACGATCCGGCGAAGAAGGAGATCGCCATGCAGCTGGTCTCCAGCGCGGAGAACTCCTCGCTCAACTGGAAGGCCCAGTACAAGTACATCGAGGACATCGACGACGGCCGCGGCTACACCGCGGGCATCATCGGCTTCTGTTCCGGCACCGGCGACATGCTCGACCTCGTCGAGCTGTACACCCAGCGCAAGCCGGGCAACGTCCTCGCGAAGTACCTCCCCGCGCTGCGGAAGGTGGACGGCACCGATTCGCACAGCGGTCTCGACCCGAACTTCACCAAGGACTGGGCGACCGCCGCGTCCGACTCGGCGTTCAAGCAGGCGCAGAACGACGAGCGGGACCGGGTGTACTTCAACCCGGCGGTCAGCCAGGGCAAGGCCGACGGCATCGGCACGCTGGGCCAGTTCGCGTACTACGACGCCATCGTCATGCACGGCGACGGCGGCGACAGCACCAGCTTCAGCTCCATCCGCAAACGGGCCCTCTCGAAGGCGAAGCCGCCGGCCCAGGGCGGCAACGAGGTCACGTATCTCAATGCCTTCCTGGACGCCCGGGTCTGGGCGATGCAGCAGGAGGAGGCCCACTCGGACACGAGCCGGGTGGACACCGCCCAGCGGGTCTTCCTGAAGAAGGGCAATCTGAACCTGGATCCGCCGCTCGACTGGAAGGTGTACGGCGACAGCTACCACATCGGCTGACGCACACCCAGGTTCACGGCTGTGGCGCGTACGGCAACACCCGTCGGGGTCTCCGTACGCGCCACAGCGACGTACCGGCCGAAACCGGCTTCGGTCAGTGGGCGGCCACCGGAGCCGCGGCCGCCGGGCTCTGCTCCTGCGGCGACGGATCCGGATGCGGCTTCCTGCCGAGGTGGTTGAAGGCCAGGTTGAGCACGATCGCCACGACGCATCCGGTCGAGATCCCGGAGTCGAGCACGACGAGCGCATCCTTCGGGAACGCGTGGTAGAAGTCGGGGGCGGCGATCGGGATCAGGCCGATGCCCACGGCCGCTGCCACGATCAGCGCGTTCTCACCCTTCTCCAACGCGGCGGTCGCCAGTGTCTGGATGCCGCTCGCGGCGACCGAACCGAAGAGCACGATGCCCGCGCCGCCGAGGACGGGCAGCGGGACGAGCGCGATGACGGATGCGGCCACGGGGACCAGCCCGAGCACTATCAGGATGCCGCCGCCCGCGGCCACCACGAAGCGGCTGCGGACCTTGGTCATCGCGACCAGACCGATGTTCTGGGCGAAGGCACTGCACATGAAGCCGTTGAAGAGCGGACTGATGGCGCTGCCCAGGGTGTCGGCGCGCAGGCCGCCCTCGATGGTCCGCTCGTCCGCCGGACGGTCGACGATCCTGCCGAGAGCCAGCATGTCCGCGGTGGACTCGGTCATACAGACCAGCATCACGATGCACATGGATACGATCGCGGCGACCTCGAACTGCGGTGCCCCGAAGTGGAACGGCGTCGGGAAGCCGACCAGGTCGGCGTCCTTGATGGCGCCGAAGTCGGTGATACCGACCGGGATCGCGATCAGCGTGCCGACGACCAGTCCGAGCAGAATGGCGATCTGCTGGAGGAAGCCGCGCAGCAGTTTGCGCAGGGCGAGGACGATCACCAGCGTGACCGCGGCCATGGTGATGTTGGTCGTCGAGCCGTAGTCGTCGGCCGTGGCATTGCCGCCCTGGGACCAGTTGAAGGCGACCGGCAGCAGCGAGACGCCGATCAGCGTGATCACGGTGCCGGTCACGACGGGCGGGAAGAAGCGGACCAGCTTGCAGAAGTACGGGGCGAGCAGGAAGCCGAGCAGGCCGGCGACGATGATCGCGCCGAAGATGACGGCGATGCCGTCGTGTCCGCGGTCCTTTCCTATCGCCACCATCGGCGTCACACCGGCGAACGAGACACCGTTGACGAACGGCAGCCGGGCGCCGATGCGCCAGAAGCCGAGGGTCTGGAGCAGGGTGGCCAGGCCCGCGGTGAAGAGGCTCGCCCCCATCAGGAAAGCGGTCTCCTTGGGGGTGAGGCCCACGGCGGGTCCCAGAATCATCGGCGGGGCCACCACGCCCGCGTACATCGCGGCCACGTGCTGGAGGCCGCTGGTGAACATCCTCAGCGGGGGAAGTGTTTCGTCGACCGGGTGTTTCCGGTCCGCCGAGGCCGAATCGCGGGCGGGGTCGAGGTGGGGGTCGGCATCGGGTGCTGCGACTGCGTCGTTGCGAAACCTGGGCGTAGCTGCCACGGCGGTTCCTCCGGTCGGGTACACGTCTGCGGCGACGTGGGTGTCAGGGAGGTGGTGCAAGTGGTGCGTTGGTGCAGGTGGGGCAGTTCATGCAGCTGGTGCGGGCAGCTTTCTTCTCCGGTACGGGGGGCGCGTACGTGCAAGTACCCGCCCCCTGCACCGGTTGCCGTGGACCCCGCTCGGGTCCACGGCGGCCGGCCGAGGGCCGTCCCCCTCGGCCGGCCGGTATCGGGGGGGGTGCCCCGGAGCGTCAGGCTCCGGCGGCGATCCGTGCGAGGCGGCGGGCCTCGTCGCGGGTGGCGCGGGCGATGGCGTCCTCGTCCGCGGTGATCAGGTGGTTGCCCTCGACGACCGGCTTGCCGTTGACGAGGGAGAGGGTGACCGGGGCCGCGGCGCCGAAGACGAGTGCGGTCACGGGATCGGCGATGGAGGCGTGGGCGAGGGTGTCCAGCTTCCAGAGCACCAGGTCGGCGAGCTTGCCGGGCTCCAGGGAGCCGATCTGGTCGGCGCGGCCGAGTACCTGGGCGCCGCCGTATGTTCCCAGGCGCAGGGCCTGGCGGGCATTCAGGGCCTTTTCGCGGTGGGCGCCGAGGCGGTTGATGAGGAGGGCGTTGCGCAGTTCGGTGTGGAGTTCGCCGGACTCGTTGGAGGCGGTGCCGTCGACGCCGAGGCCGACCGGGACGCCCGCGGCGAGCATGTCGGGCACCCGGGCGATGCCCGCGGCAAGCCGGGCGTTGGACGAGGGGCAGTGCGCCACGCCCGTTCCGGTGCGGGCGAAGGCGGCGATGTCGGAGTCGTTCATATGGACGCAGTGCGCCATCCACACGTCGTCGCCGAGCCAGCCGGTCGACTCGAAGTAGTCGGTCGGGCCCATCCCGAACAGCTCGTGGCAGAACTTCTCCTCCTCCACGGTCTCCGATCCGTGGGTGTGCATGCGCACCCCCTTGCGGCGGGCCAGCTCGGCGCCCTGTCGCAGCAGTTCGGTGGAGATGGAGAACGGGGAGCAGGGTGCGACGGCGACCTGGGTCATCGCGTCGAACGAGGCATCGTGGTGCGCGTCGACGGTCGCCTCGGTTCCGGCGAGCGCACCGTCGAGGGTCTCCACGGCGAAGTCCGGCGGCAGCCCACCGTCCTTCACGCTGCGGTCCATGGAGCCGCGGGCGAGAGTGAACCGCACGCCCATGTCACGGGCGGCCCCGATGATGGCGCCGGACAGATCGCCGGTCCCCTGCGGGTAGACGTAGTGGTGGTCCATGGCGGTGGTGACGCCGCCGCGGGCCATCATGGCGAGCGAGCCCTGTGCGGCGGCGCGGACCATCGGCTCGTCGATGCGCGCCCACGTCGGGTACAGCGTGACCAGCCAGTCGAACAGGTTGTGGTCGGTGGCGAGGCCGCGGGTGATCCACTGGTAGAAGTGGTGGTGCGTGTTGATCAGGCCGGGGGTGACCAGATGCCCGGTGCCGTCGATGCGGCGTACGACGTTCTCCAGGCCCTCTGGTGCCCGGCCCGCGCCGACGGATTCGATGCGATTTCCCGCGACGACGACATGGCCCGAGGCGAACTCGGTGTCGTCGGCGTCGACGGTCGCGATCGAACAGTTCTCGATGACGATGCGTTCCACGTGCTCAGGAGCTGCCGATGCTGCCATGGTGCTTCCTCTTCTATTCCGGCGGTGTGGGCACGGCAGGACCCTAGGAGGATTTGAGTGCCACAGCCGGGCGGCTGTGGGTGCCGAGATGGTGGAAGAACAGATTGAGCAGGACCGCGACGAGCGCTCCGGCGCTGATGCCGGAGCCCAGGACGGTCTGGGCCCAGGACGGGAATTGTGCGTAGAAGCCGGGCGCGGCGAGCGGGATGATGCCCGCGCCGAGCGCCACGGCGACCAGGATGATATTGGAGCTGTCGTCGAGTCCGGCCTCGGAGAGCGTACGGATACCGCTCACTGCGATCGAGCCGAACAGGACGATGCCGGCGCCGCCGAGCACGGGCATCGGCACGAGGGAGACGACCGCGCCGAGCACCGGGAAGGCGCCCAGGACCAGCAGCGCACCGCCTGCGGCCGCGACGACATAGCGGCTGCGCACCTTTGTCAGTGACACCACGCCGACGTTCTGCGCGAAGGCGCTCGTCGGAAAGCCGCCGAAGACCGGGCCGAGCAGGGTGGCGATGCCGTCGGTGCGCAGTCCTCGGGTGATGGTCCGGCCGTCGGTGCGCCGGCCGCAGATCTCGCCGAGGGCCAGCATTCCGGCGGAGGACTCGGTCATCAGGACGAGCATGACGATGCAGAGCGAGAGGATCGCGGCGGGCCGGAACTCGGGGGCGCCGAAGGCGAAGGGGGTGGGCAGGGCGGCGACCGGGGCGGACTTCAGCGCGGAGAAGTCGGCGAGTCCGAACGGGACAGCGGCCAGGGTTCCGATCAACATGCCCATCAGCAGGGCGACTTGCTTGAGGAAACCGCGTCCGAACCGCTGGATCAGCAGAATGACGACGAGCGTGAAGGCGGCCAGCGCGAGGTACTTCATCGCGCCGAAGTCAGCGGCGTTCTTGTCGCCGCCCTGCGCCCAGGAGACCGGGACGGGCATCAGGGTGACGCCGATGAGGGTGATGACGACGCCGGTGACCAGCGGCGGGAAGAAGCGGAGCAGCCGGCCGAAGAACGGTCCGACGGCCAGGCAGAAGACTCCGGCGACGATCACCGCACCGTAGATCGCGGGGAGTTGGTGACCCGGCGCGGTGGTCTCGGCGATGGCGAGCATCGGGGCGATTCCGGCGGAGGAGGCGGCGTTGACGAACGGCAGCCGGTTCCCGGCGAAGCCACCGACGCCGAGGGTCTGCAGGACGGTGGCGCAGCCGGCGATCAGGAGGCTCGCCGCGATCAGCCGGGTCATGCCCGCCGGGTCGAGGCCGACGGCCTGGCCGATGATGAGTGGAGGGGTGACGACGCCCGCGTACATGGCGGCGATGTGCTGGAGCGCGGCGGGGACGAGCCGCGAGGGACGGAGCTTTTCGTCCACCGGGTGGACGGGGGGCCGAGGTGGGGTGGGACACGGGCCTTCTGCTTCTGCCGGCCCAAGTGCAGGCTGTGCCATGGGGGTTCCCTCCGGTCCGGCCGGTCCCCGCCCGGCTGTGTGCGGGCGGGGACCGGATCGGCGCCGTGTCAGAGGTTGGTCATGTCGACCGGGATCTGCGGTTCGATGCCGTCCCGCAGCACGGTGGCCTCGATCAGGCCGTACGGGCGGTCCGCCGCGAAGTAGACAGCGCTGTCATCGGTATCGTTCTTGAGCCCGAACGGCTCCAGGTCCACCAGGAAGTGATGCTTGTTCGGCAGCGAGAAGCGGATCTCGTCGACCTCACTGCGGCTGTTGATGATGCGCGAACCCATCTGGTACAGGGTCTGCTGCAGGGAGAGGGAGTACGTCTCGGCGAAGGCCTGGAGCATGTGCCTGCGCGTCTGCTCGTAGGACTTCTCCCAGTTGGGCATCCGCGTGTCGTCGCTGGTCCAGTTGTACCGCCACTTGGCGGACACCTCGGTCGCGAGGATGCGGTCGTACGCCTCCTTGAGCGTCGTGTACTTGTCCTTGACGTAGCCCCAGAACTCGGAGTTGGTGGAGTTCATCACCACGAGGTCCTTGAGCCCCGAGATGATCTGCCACTTCTCGCCGTCGAAAGTGATCTGGGTGGTGCGCGTCTCCTGGCCCTTGCGTACGAAGGAGTGGTTGACCTCGTCGGCGCCGATGAACTGTGAGTTGGCGTCCGAGGCGGCGATGCGCTCCCAGGCGTACTCCTCGATCCGGATCCTGGCCGTCCTGATCGGCTCCTGCGACGTCACGAAGTGGCGGGCGAGGTGGATGCCGAACTGTTCGGCCGACTCGATGCCGTGTTCCTTGGCGAACGCGTACACCGTGTTCTTGGTGGTGTCGGTCGGCAGGACGTGGGCGTTGGAGCCGGAGTAGTGGACATCGTCCATGTCGCCGGAGAGGGCGATGGAGACGTTCAGGTCCTTGATGTGGTGGGTGTCGCCGTCCCGCGTGATCCTGACGACGCGGTTCTCTGCCTTGCCGTACTGGTTCTGGCCGAGGATCACAGGGCGGGGGCGGTGGGAATCGGCGGTCATGTCGGTGCTAGCTCCCTCGGTAAACGGAGTAGCCGAACGGGTTGAGCAGCAGCGGTACGTGATAGTGCTCGCCCGGCCAGACGGCGAAAGTGATCGCCACCTCCGGGAAGAACGCACCGCTGTCCCTTACGCGGGGGGCGTCCTGCTGCGCCTCGGCTTGCTTCTTGGAGAAGTACGTCTCGACCTCGAAGTCGAGTCGTACGTGAGTTGTGCCTTCCGGCAGCGCCGGCAGGTCCTTGCACCGCCCGTCCGCGTCGGTTACGGAGCCGCCGAGTGCCACCCAGGCGGCTTCCGGGCCCGAGCGGGCCGCGAGCGAGACGGCGACGCCCTCGGCGGGGCGTCCGACGCTGGTGTCCAGGATGTGCGTGGACACCGATGCGGTGGTTTCGGTGCTCATCAGTCCTTGTCCTCTTCCACGAGACGGGTCAGCCGGATTCGGTTGATCTTCCCGAGTTCGGTGCGCACGATGTCGCGCTCCTGCTCGGGCGAGTTCCCGATCCGGGACTTCACCGCGTCGCGCATCTGCTCACCGGTGGCTCCGGTGGCACAGATCAGGAAGACATGTCCGAACCGCTCCTGGTAGGCCAGGTTCAGTTCGAGCATCTCGGCCTTGAGTTCCTCGGTGGCGTCCGCCATCCCCCGCTGTTCGCGGGAGGAGGTCGGGTCTTCGGGCTTCGGGCGGCCGATCGGCGGGTGACCGGCCATCGCATCGGCCAGATCCTCCGGCGTCAGCGCGGCCGTGGCGGCGTCACCGGCAAGGAGAAGGGCTTGTGCGGTGGCGTACGGGCGTCGGGAGAGGATCGCTCTCCCCCATGCCGTACTGGCACACACCTCGTGCAACGCGGCGGCGGCTTCGTCGTCCGCCAGAGTGTTGAACCGGGCGAGGCCCGGTGTGGAGCTCGAAGTCACGGGAGCCTCCGTGGCTGTTTTCGCTGTGCGTCTCTTCGCGTCGCGTCGGTCGGGCTGCGGATAGCTAACGCCCTCCACAACACCACGTCAACACTTTGTTGAAATTACGCGAATGTAAAAGGCCGTCGCCCGATGCTCCGGACGAGCTCCACCTCGCTCGACGGACGGGGCGTTTGGTGCCCCTGACCTGGCTTGACCGGCAGTTCCGGGCAAAGGGCCGATGCTCTCGCACATATGCCGGGGATGACACTAGCCGTCGCTACGAACACACGTTTGGTTTATCGCCCCTGGCAGCACGGCCCGGCCCACGCCTCGGTATCGAGGTCGTGGGCCCCGAGCCGGTCACGGATGATCCCGACGCTGACCGCACCGGTGGTAAGGGGCTTCTTGCACCAGATGCAGTCACGGCCCATGGACTGGTCCCACGCCAGCGTCCCCGGATCGGGGAGCGGCCGGGAGGCTGGGCCCTCGGCTAAGGCCGTCTTGACTCCTGCTCGGCTTCCCGGGCGGCGCAGGCGGCGGCGTCCGAGCAGGCCCGCGGGAACCAGCTGTACGCGGCGCCACCTTCGGGCCTGGCGCGCTTCTCGCCGAGGTCCCTGTCCTCGCCGACGGTGAGAGCAGTCCTGCACCAGACACAGGACCATCCACGCTGTTGCTGCTCCGTCAGTTTGTCGACTGGCGGTAAGTCCCTCACGGTCATGGCGTCCCCGGCTCGTCTTTGATCAGGTGAGACCAGCGTGACGGGCGTGGGAGGACTCAACGCTCACGAATCTGTGAGCGATGGCAGGTCAGGGCGTGAGCGCGGCTACAGGCCGATCCAGGCAGCCATGTGCCCGAGGGTGTCCGGAGTGCGGCGCGAAATGTGCACCAGGCCCTTGATGGTCTCGCGGGCTCCCGGGTGGTATCGGGTCTGCTCCGGCGCGGCATGCCGGGCGTCGATGATGCTGCTCAGCGCGGCCTCGGTCCGGCCGGTCTCCATTTCCGAGCGGGCCTTGTCGATGAGGAAGTGGGCGCGCCGGGATGTGGCCAGAGCCGTGGGCAGAGTGATCTGCCTGGCCTGGGTGAGGGCTTCGTCGTACTGCCGCATCTCGACCGCTGCCGACATCTTGTGCAGGGCCACGTTCGTCGGCCCGAAGCTGAGCCAGTGGATTTCGGAGGCGTCCCCGGTCTGCTCGGCGCACCGCTTCGCCTCGGTGATATGGGTGTCGACTGCGGTCTGCTGGTCGGCGCGAGCTGCGATGACGGATGCCCCGAGGTGGAGTTGCCCGGTGACGGCCACAACCTCCCGGGTCTGCTCTGCTGCGCCGACGATGCCGTGGCCGGCGGCGACGAGGCGCTGCCCGATCGTGTACTCGCCTTCCCGGAAGTACACCAGGGCCCGCATGTACTGGCGGATCGCGGCCAGGCAGGGGTCGGAGGCCCGGTGGGCTGCCCAGTCCATGCGGTCCAGGGCCACGCTGGAGAGGTCGTAGTAGCCGAGCTTCACCGAGATGTCGTGGGCGGTGCGATATGTCGAGGCAAGGGCCTGCCACAGCTCCGTCGACTGGGCGCGCCAAGCCGCGGTGGTGAGCTCTGCGATCGTGGAGGGCAGCAGGCGGGCGGCGTTCCGCAGATGCGTGGCCCTCACCTGGGCGCACAGCTCATCGGCGCTTGCGATCAGCTGCCCTGCTGGTCGGTCGGGGATGGTGTCGTCGGCTCCCAGGTCGTACAGGTCGAGTGCTTCCCGGATGGGGCGCACGAGTTCGGCGAGGCGGTCCTGCTGCAGTTCGGTCACGTAGGGCTGTCCCGTCAGCACGGTGACGTCGATTCGGAGGGCCTGGGCAACCGCCGCGACGAAGTCGAGGTTCGCCGGTTTGGCGCCGCACTCGACTTGGTTGAGGAGGCTGTACGAGTACGGGAGCCGGTCGGCCAGCTGTCGCTGTGTCAGCCTGGCGAGTTTCCGCTGCTCTTTGATCCGGGCGCCTGTGTGGTCGTCGTCCAGTCTGGGCATACTGGTCTCCGTTCCTGACTCGTCATCCGGAACGGTACCCGCGCGTCCGCGCGCTGGATCCCGCATCGCCCCCGATTCCACCCGGTTCGGGGGCGGTTGCATGTCCGGGGCCCGACGGGTGGGATGGGCACATGACGTCTCGTGTCCTGTACCTGTTCGGTTCTGCTGCCCCACCGGTCTTCGAAGCGGGCAAGGTGATTGAGGAGGCCCAGGGCCACGGTTGGGACGTCTGCCTAGGGCTCACGCCGACGGCTGCGAAGTGGCTGGGACCGCAGCTGCACGAGCTGGAGGCGCTGACCGGTCACCCAGTGCGCTCCGAGTACAAGACGCCGGGCGAACCGGACGTGTGGCCGCCAGCGGACGCGATCCTGCTCGCACCGGCCACCTTCAACACAGTCAACGCCTGGGCCCTTGGGCTGACGTCAAGCTTCGTCGTCGGGGTGGTTGCCGAGGGAATCGGGAAGCGGATCCCGACCGTGACGATGCCCTGCGTGAACGCGGCCTACGTACAGCATCCGGCGTTCGACCGATCGGTGGAAACGCTCCGCGGAGCCGGGGTGACTGTGCTGTACGGGCCGGGCGGGTTCGAACCGAACCAGCCGGGCGAACGGCGCCCCGAGGGCTTCCCCTGGCATCTCGCCCTCAACGCGGTCGGCGCGATTGTCAGTCCTGCCTCCTAGCCTGTTCTCATGTCGATCACCCCTTCGCCTGCCACCCCTGTGCGCTCCCCCGCCGCGGTGAACGCGGACATCCGCGCGCTGTGGGCGGCCGGCCCACTGTCGCCGGCGGGTGAGGCGGAGTATCAGCGGCTGCTGGTGGAGTGGGAGGCCGCGGTCCGGTCGGATGTCGTCGCAGCGGCCTGACCTGCGCGGCTCCGGTCGATTGTCAGTGGCGCCGTTTACGATCCGGCCGCGGCAATCGCTATCCCTGAAGATCTGATCACGCTGGAACGTTCCGCCCTCGCGGAGCAGAAGTAGGCCCTCGCCGAGCCGTACACGCCGGAGGGGAACGGCATGGGACGAGGCAAATACGGCGGCCTTCCTCCTGATTCGCCTCAAGTCGACAGAGGGGTGGGACCTTGAGATCATCGACGGAAGCGTGAGGCCACCCTCTGTGGAGCTGTGGCCGTCATCGGATGCGGGGCCGCCCCATACCTGGGGCCGCCCGGGGCCCTCCCGGCCTCTACCTGAGCTGCGCGACCGTGCCGCTCAGGCGTGGAGCCGCCTCTTCATTCACGCCCGTCCTGTGCATTCCAACCTCTCGGCTGGGCATTTCGTTCGCGTGATGCCCGAAGGGAAGGCAGAACAATGAACGGACGTTTTCGCTTCATCGCGTTGGCACCCCTGGCAGTGTCCTCACTGGCACTCGGCTCGGTGCCCTTCACAGCCGGTTCCGCCCAGGCGGTCGCGCCTGCGGCCACATGCCACGTGACACAAGACCCCGGTATCGACGCCTTCAACGTCATCGCGCAGGGACTCACCCCAGGGTCGCCTTTGAAGCTGCGAGTGGGCGGAATGAATATCCCGCTCGTCCTGCAGGCTGGGGTCGACGGAGGTTTGAACAGCAGCCTTAAGGTGCCTACGAACGCCGGGGTCATGACCCTGCAGGAGGAGGGCGGGCCGAGACTCACATGCGGCACGGTCAAGCAGGCCGAGGAGAAGGAAGTCAACGACCAGTTGGCGATGGGCTTCAAGGCCGGCTTCGCCGCTGCCAAGGAGTCCTGCAAGGCGGAGCTGCCGCCGACCCTGGGCGCCCCGGACCCCAACTACGAGAAGGGGTTCAACGCGGGCACAGCCTCCGCGATAGCCAAATTCTGCTAGCGCTAGCGGGACTGGCACGCCCTTAGAGCCAGCAATGCTCATTGATCCCTGACATGTCAATGAGCATGGGGCCAGCAAGGGAAGAGGACCCGGACAGCCCGTCCGGGTCCTCTTCGAACGCGTATCAGCCCCCCTGGAATGCGCGTCCGCCCCGCTCCCGGGCGCTGTTCCGGGGGCGGGGCGGTTCAGTAGCTGCGCCCAGCCATAGGCGCGAATGTGATGAGTCCACGGTACTGGGCCGGTATGACAACCGGGCCGGACGCAGGTGGCCCCGCCGACGGGGGTGACAGCGGGGCCGAGGCCAGTGTGGCAGGGGTAGACGAAGCTCGCGGCGATCTCCGCAGGAACTAGAATCGAACTTATGTCCGATAGCCCGTCGCGCCTGGCCATGCTGCGCTTCGCCCGCCGCATCGCCGTGCAGCAGGTCGAGCAGATCGACCGCTGGATCGCCGACGAGGAACGCCGCGAAGCCGAGCAGCAGCAGGGGGAAGAGCGCCGGCCGCCAGCACCGGACTGGGTGATGGAGCTCAGCATCGGGCTCGGCGCCCGCCCCATCGAGGTGCACACCGGGCACTGCTACGCCATCGGAAAGCGGCACCGGGCCATCAGCCGCGGCCAGGCCCTCGCCGCACTCGCCGAGGGGATCCGGGCGTGCGCACACTGTCGACCCGACACCGAGCTCGGGGTGCTGTGAGCAGCCGCCCGGCGCACCCTGGAGGGATGAGCGTCCCGATAGTCATCCACGGCCTGTCCCGCACTGGCGGGCGGAGGGTCACCATCAACGGGCAGATCGTCGGGCTCGCGCACGATGACCGCGACCTCGTCGAATTCCTGAGGCGGGCCGGACTCGAAGACGCCTGGGACCTCCTCGACGACCCGCACTGGATCGAATGGCGCGGCGGCCGGGCGCATCGGTACGAAGCGGCGTGAGCAGCTAGGCAGCGGACCGCGCTCAGTCAGACACCATGCGGTATTCGGCGGTGTTGCGCTCGTTCTCGGTTCTCACAAGAACCCCGTCGCGAAGGAGCCGACACAAGGCGCCCCTTGCCTGCACCTCGCGTGCGCAAGATGAAGCAACTATCAGGTCACACCGCACACCCTCGGGTCGCTCGTCCTCGCGGACGCGGTGGGCGTGGACCACATGCAGCAGCTCACACCCGGGGGCGAGGACACGGACGGGAACGTTCAAGCGTTGTGCCGTCCGTGCCACAAGGCGAAAACCAGGCAGGACCTTCGGGCGGTCAGTACGCCGCTCTGACAGCACGACGCCCCGGTACGGGCGTTGGTGATGTGTACCAGGCGATTCAGCGCGGGGGTTCCATCATGCCGGTGTCCTCGTGGTCGAGAATGTGGCAGTGGAGGACGAAATCCCCGATGTACCGTTCGTATTTCGTCCGAGCCGCGAACGCCGCGACCTCGTTGCCGGCCCCGTCTACGACCTTCAGCGCCGCCGGAACGTACTTCCCGTCGCTGGCGACGATGACGGGCTGACCGTTGCGGTACTCGATCGACAGGGTCGCGATGTCTTCGGGCTTGACCTGGTCCGCCGGGATGGGCGTGGCTCCGGTGGGGCGAACTGGTCGGCTTGCGCCGGTGCTTCGTGGACTTCGAGGCGGGCAGCATTCAGATCCGCGAGACGATCACCAGGTTCGCGGCAAGCCGAAGCGGAAGGCTTACCCGAAGTCGACGGCCGGCAGCCGGATGGTTCCGATGTCGGCCCGCGCAGCCCACGCGCTGAAGGGGCACCTGGAGCGGCATCCCGCCGAGTCGTCCCGCACGGCCCCGTCGAGCGGCATGCACGCCAAGGAGCTGGTGTTCCGTGGGCGGCGCAGAGGCGTGCTGGGCAGAAGCAACTTCTGGCGGCTGTGGACGTCTGCGAGCGAAGCTGCGGGCGTCGCCGGGCAGGTGGAGAACCCGGTGACGGGTCGCATCGAGCGGTGGCCGCATGTGCACGACGTGCGGCACGCTTTCGCATCGCGCCTGCATGCGCTGGGTGTGCCGGAGGCTGACGCTCAGAAGATCTTGGGTCACGAGCGCGGGGCGAAGATCACGTGGCTGTATACGCACGCCAGCGCGGGGTCGGTCGATGCGGTGCGTGCCGCCCTGGATCGGGGTGGATTGAGGGTCGTCTCGTAGCGGAGTCCCCTCAAAGTCCACAACGCGTCCACGCGTCCACATCCAATGGGATCACTCCACATCCGGACCTTGAGGGGGTCAGATGTGGGGTGATCTGCGGTTTTACGGAATGCGAGCCTTTCACCTGTGTGGATATCGCTTCCACATCAGGCGTCCTTTTCCCTGTTGAGGTAGTTGTAGACGGTGAAGCGGCTGACCCCCAGCGCACCCGCCACCGTCTCCACGCCGTGCCGCACGGAGAAGGCACCGCGCGCCTCCAGGGTTCGCACCACCGACTGCTTGGCCTTGCGGTCGAGCTCGGCGAGCGGCATGCCGTGCCGGCGCTCCATGGCGGCCAGGATGTGGTCGAGCGACTCCGAGAGCTGGGGCAGCCGGACAGCTATGACGTCTTCGCCCTCCCAGGCCAGCACGACGTCGTCGGCCTGCGCCTGCTCGGGCCCGAGCAGTTCGGCGCCCATGGCGTCGACGAGCGGCTTGACCGCGGTGACGAGGGGGTGGTCCGCCGGTTCGGTCACTTCGAGTCCTCCCCGATGACGTTGACCTGGAGCGACACCCGGGTGGCACCCGATGCCAGGGCTCTGCGCAGCAAGGAGTCCACCGCGGTGAGCACCTGGTCCGCGCCGCCCTCCGCCGTGTTGCCGAAGGGGCCGACGTCCACGGCATCCAGGTCGGCCGTCTGGATGACCTCGCGGGCCACGACCGCGTGGGCGGGCGCCTCGTCGAGATCGAAGGGCTCGGTGGTGAACTCCACTCTCAAGCGCACTGTGTCTCCCTCATGCGTTCGCCACGTCTTCGTGAACCCGCAGCTCGGGCCCGACCCTAACGGACGGGCGCCGGGGCCGTCCGGTTACGGTTTCGCCCTCAACCGCCCGCCGGGCCCGTGCTCCGGTACGGGAGCACGCAGACGGCCGTCGGGGCGGGGAAGGCGTCACCGGTGCGGGTCAGGCCGCCGCTGCGGGCGTCGACCCGGAACACGGTCACCGTGCTCGACCTCTGGTTCGCCGCGAAGAGCAGCTTCCCGTCCGGCGAGAAGGCGATCTGCCGGGGAAAGTCGCCGCCGACGGGCACCGTGTCGAGCAGCCGCAGTACGGCGCCGTCGTCCTCGACGGCGTATCGCGTCAGGCTGTTGTGGCCCCGATTGGCGAGGTAGGCGAACCGGCCGTCGCCGGTGACCAGGAACTGCGCGGGATAGCTGGTGCCGGCACCGGTCCCGGTGGGCTGCGGGGCACCCGGGGACAGGGTGCCGGTGGCCGGGTCGTAGCCGCAGACGACCGCGGTGTTGTCGACCTCGCAGGCCAGGTAGGCGAAGCGGCCACCCGGGTGAAATGTGATGTGCCGCGGTCCGGCCCCGGGGCGCAGGGCCGCGTAGGAGACCGGGTCGAGCGTGCCGCGGTTCTCGTCGAGCCGGTACGTGTACACGGAGTCGTTGCCCAGGTCCACGGCGAGGATGTGGCCGCCGTCCGGGGTGGTGACGATCTGGTGGGCGTGCGGCCCGTCCTGGCCGGGGCCGGGGGGCGGTGCGGTGTGGGCGACCAGGTCCGTGCGCTCCCCCAGCGAGCCGTCGCCCCGGATGGGGTGCACGACGACGCTGCCGGAGGTGTAGTTCGCGGTGAGCAGCCACCTTCCCGTGGGATGGACGGAGAGATGGGTGGGCCCCGCCCCGCCCGTGCTGCGGGTTCCCAGCACCCGGTGGCCGCCGTCCGGTGACAGAGCGACGGCCGTCACCCCGCCCCGGTCCTGCTCGTCGACCGCGTAGACGGTGGCACCCGAGGGGTGCATGGCCAGGTACGAGGGATTGTCGACGCCGGTGATCGCGGGGCCGACGGAGATCGCCCCGGTGGTGGCGTCGTACGAGGCCGTACCGATTCCCTTGCCGCCGCCCTCGGCCGAGGTGTACGTACCGAGCAGCAGCTGCCGGGTGGTGCGCGGGCGAGAACCGACCGCGGGCACGGAGTTCGGCGCACTCCCGGGAGACCGGAGAGAGCCGGGCAGCGCGGGGGCCACGGACAGGGCGGCACCGGCGAACAGGGCTCCGAGGACGGCGCGCCGGCTGGTGGCGTGGTTCATGCGAGGCACCTCGTGTGGGGGTCGGCTGCATCGGATGCACCAGCCACCCTGACCCGCCCCGCACCCCATCGGCAAGCGGCGCAATTCCGGTTGCACCTTGCACAACCCGCACGAAGGCACCCGGCTGAATTCCGGGCACCCCCTTGACAGCTCTCCCAGCTCCGGGCAATCTTCCGTTACGTAGAAACTAACTTCCGCAATACGGAAGGAGCGCCGAAACCCTCATGGGCTACCCGGACCAGCGCTTCGATGTGAACCTTTCGATCCTCTTCACGGAACTCCCGCTCCTGGAGCGTCCCGCGGCCGCCGCCGCGGCAGGCTTCACCGCGGTCGAGCTGTGGTGGCCATGGATCGAGACCCCCACTCCTCCGCAGGCCGAGCTCGACGCCCTCAAGAAGGCGCTCGACGACGCAGGCACCCAGTTGGTGGGGCTGAACTTCTACGCCGGACAGTTGCCCGGCCCCGACCGCGGCGCGCTCTCCGTGCCCGGCTCGGAGTCGGACCGCTTCCGCGCCAATATCGAGGTGGCGGCCGGCTTCGCCGCCTCGGTCGGCTGCAAGGCGCTCAACGCGCTCTACGGCAACCGCGTCGACGGTGTGGACCCGACCGTGCAGGACGAACTCGCCCTGGAGAACCTGGTCGTCGCCGCCCGTGCGGCCGACCGGATCGGGGCGGTCCTGCTGATCGAGACCCTCAACAAGCCGGAATCGCCGCGCTATCCCCTGGTGAGCGCGCCGGCCGGGATCGAGATCGTCGACAAGGTCAACGCGGCGTCAGGGCTCGGAAACGCGAAGTTCCTGCTGGACCTGTACCACCTCTCGATGAACGGCGAGGACCTCGGCCAGGTCATCACTGCGTACGCCGGCAGGACCGGCCACGTCCAGATCGCCGACAACCCGGGGCGCGGCGCGCCCGGCACCGGCTCGCTCCCGCTGGAGGAGCTCCTCGACGAGCTGACGAAGGCCGGTTACGACGGCTGGGTCGGCCTGGAGTACAAGCCGGGCGGCCGGCCGAGCGCCGAGGCCTTCGAGTGGCTCCCGGCCACCGCGCGGGCCGCCCGCTGAGGGCGGCGGACTCCCCCTCGTACACACGCTTATCGGAAGGCACCCTCATGAGCAACAACCTCCCCAAGGTTGCATGGATCGGACTCGGCATCATGGGCTCCCCCATGTCCGAGAACCTGATCAAGGCCGGGTACGACGTCACCGGTCACACCCTGGAGCAGGAGAAGATCGACCGGCTGGTCGCGGCCGGCGGCACGGGCGCGGGCTCGATCGCCGAGGCGGTCCGGGACGCCGATGTCGTCATCACGATGGTGCCCGCCTCCCCGCAGGTCGAGGCCATCGCGTACGGCCCCGACGGCATCCTGGAGAACGCGAAGCGCGGCGCGCTGCTGATCGACATGTCATCGATCACCCCGCAGACCTCCGTGGACCTCGCGAAGAACGCGAAGGACAGAGGCATCCGGGTGCTGGACGCCCCGGTGTCCGGCGGCGAGGCCGGTGCGATCGAGGCCGTTCTGTCGATCATGGTCGGCGGCGAGCGGCCCGACTTCGACGCGGCGCAGCCGATCCTCCGGGCGCTCGGCAGGACCATTGTGCTGTGCGGTCCGCACGGCTCCGGTCAGACGGTGAAGGCCGCCAACCAGCTGATCGTCGCGGTCAACATCCAGGCGTGCGCCGAAGCGGTCGTCTTCCTGGAGAAGTCCGGGGTCGACCTCTGTGCCGCGCTCGACGTGCTGAACGGCGGGCTGGCCGGCTCGACCGTCCTGACCCGCAAGAAGGACAACTTCCTGAAGCGGGACTTCGCGCCGGGCTTCCGGATCGACCTGCACCACAAGGACATGGGCATCGTCACCGACGCCGCCCGCAATGTCGGTGCCGCACTGCCCGTCGGCGCCGTGGTCGCGCAACTGGTCGCCTCGCTTCGCGCACAGGGCGACGGCGGCCTGGACCACTCGGCACTGCTGCGCTCGGTCGAGCGCCTGTCGGGGCAGCCCGTCCGGGCCTGACCGGTCCGGCCCGGACCGGCCCGGACCGGCCCCCGGCCGGCCACCCCGGTCGGCCACCCAGAGACTTCCGGACGGCGTCGGCGCTGACACCTGTCCTGTCGCGCCCAGGCGTCGGCGTCGTCCGGAACACCAGACTCCAAACTTCAACAAACTGTTGACGTCTGGTTCGGGGCGTATCTACGCTCCTGGAGCCTCAAGCCGTCGCAGTTCAGCAGCTCCCGTACGGAAGGTCGCCCCGACACCATGACGCAGCGTGTGCTTACGACCGAGTCAGGCGCCCCGGTCGCCGACAACCAGAACTCCGCCACCGCCGGCGCCGGTGGCCCGATCCTCCTCCAGGACCAGCACCTGCTGGAGAAGCTGGCCCGCTTCAACCGGGAGCGCATACCGGAGCGCGTGGTCCACGCCCGCGGCTCCGGCGCGTACGGCTACTTCGAAGTGACCGACGACGTCACCGCCTTCACCCGCGCCGATTTTCTCTCCGCGGTCGGCAGGCGCACCGAGACGTTCATCCGCTTCTCCACCGTCGCCGACTCGCTGGGCGGCGCGGACGCCGTACGCGACCCGCGCGGCTTCGCCCTCAAGTTCTATACGGACGAAGGCAATTACGACCTGGTCGGCAACAACACCCCGGTGTTCTTCATCAAGGACCCGATCAAGTTCCCCGACTTCATCCACTCGCAGAAGCGCGATCCGTTCACGGGCCGTCAGGAGCCGGACAACGTGTGGGACTTCTGGGCCCACGCGCCCGAGGCGACGCACCAGGTGACCTGGCTGATGGGCGACCGCGGCATCCCCGCCTCGTACCGCCACATGAACGGCTACGGCTCGCACACGTACCAGTGGACGAACGCGGAGGGCGAGGCCTTCTTCGTCAAGTACCACTTCAAGACGAACCAGGGTGTGCGCTCCCTCTCCAGCGAGCAGGCCGCCGAACTCGCGGGCAAGGACGGCAACTCGCACCAGACGGACCTGCTGCAGGCCATCGAGCGCGGGGTGAACCCGTCCTGGACGCTGTACGTGCAGGTCATGCCGGCCGCCGAGGCCGCGGACTACCGCTTCAACCCGTTCGACCTGACCAAGGTGTGGCCGCACAGCGACTACCCGCTGCAGCGGGTGGGCCGGCTGGTCCTCGACCGCAACCCGGACAATGTGTTCGCCGAGGTCGAGCAGGCCGCGTTCTCCCCGAACAACTTCGTGCCCGGCATCGGTCCGTCCCCGGACAAGATGCTCCAGGGCCGGCTCTTCGCCTACGCGGACGCGCACCGCTACCGGCTGGGCGTCAACCACACCCAGCTCCCGGTGAACGCACCGCGCACCGCCGTCGTCGACAACTACGGCCGCGACGGACTGCACGCCACGCGCAACGGTGCGCGCCACGACAAGAACTACGAGCCCAACTCGTACGCGGGCCCCGCCCAGACCGGCGCGGCGCTCTCCGCCCCGCTCGCGATCCACGGCTGGACCGGCACCCACGAGGCACCCGCCCACACCAAGGACGACGACTTCTTCCAGGCGGGAGAGCTGTACCGGCTGATGTCCGAGGACGAGAAGGGCCGCCTGGTCGCCAACATCGCCGGGGGGCTGTCCCAGGTGACCCGCGACGACGTGATCGAGAAGAACCTCGCCCACTTCCACGCCGCCGATGCCGACTACGGCAAGCGCGTGGAGGAGGCCGTCCGCGCCCTGCGCGAGGACTGAGCCTCCCGCTGAACCCTGCTCGCGCCGTGTACCCGGATGAGGGGTGTCACGCGGCGCGGGCAGGTCGAGGTCGCGGCGGCTGTGCGACACCAGTGCGGTGGTGGGGGCCCGGGGTGTCCTGTCTCCTGACCTGAAGGAGATGGGGCTTCGGGCCCGATCGCCGCCGCCGCGACCTCTGTTCTGCTTCACCCGCGCCAGGGCGCGGAGTACGGATACGGTCCCGTGCTCCGCGCCCTTCTCGGCGTTTCCGGCTGCGCCCGGGGTGGCGGCCCCCGCCATCAGGTTCCGTCCTGTCAAATGCCGGACCGGCCGGAGAACGGCGGTGGCCCCCGCCCCCAGCTCTCGGGGGCGGGGGCCACGGGCGGGCCGGCAGGTCGTCAGGACGTTGTGAGCGGGAGGATCGCGGTCGGTGCGTGGGACGGGTCCGTCGCGATGTCCTCGAACTCGTTGACGGACGCGATATCCGTACCGCTCATCGCGATGTTCGTCACGCGCTCCAGGATCGCCTCGACCACCACCGGGACCCGGAACTCCGCAGCCAGCTTCTTCGCCTCCTCGAAGGCCGGCAGCAGCTGTTCCGGCTCGGTGACGCGGATCGCCTTGCAGCCCAGGCCCTCGACGACCTTGACGTGATCGACGCCGTAGACGCCGATCTCCGGCGAGTTGAGGTTCTCGAACTCCAGGTTGACCTGGAAGTCGATGTCGAAGTTGCGCTGCGCCTGGCGGATCAGCCCCAGGTAGGAGTTGTTCACCAGGACATGGACGTACGGGATGCGGTGCTGCGCACCGACGGCCAGTTCCTCCAGCATGAACTGGAAGTCGTAGTCGCCGGAGAGCGCGACGACGGAGCCGTCCGGGTCGGCCGTGGCGACGCCCAGCGCGGCCGGGATGGTCCAGCCGAGCGGGCCCGCCTGGCCGCAGTTGATCCAGTGGCGCGGCCGGTAGACGTGCAGCATCTGCGCACCGGCGATCTGGGAGAGCCCGATCGTGGTGACGTACCGGGTCTCGGGGCCGAAGGCCCGGTTCATCTCCTCGTACACCCGCTGCGGCTTGAGCGGCACGTTGTCGAAGTGCGTACGGCGCTGCAGCGTGGCCCGGCGTTCCTGGGTGGACGCGGCCCACTGCGAGCGGTCCTTGAGCTCTCCGGCCGCCTTCAGCTCGCGCGCCACCTCGACGAACAGTTCCAGCGCGGCCCCGGCGTCGGAGGCGATACCGAGGTCGGGGGCGAAGATCTTGCCGAGCTGGGTGGGCTCGATGTCCACGTGGACGAAGGTGCGGCCCCGGGTGTAGACGTCCAGCTTGCCGGTGTGGCGGTTGGCCCAGCGGTTGCCGATGCCGAGGACGAAGTCGGACTCCAGGAAGTTCGCGTTGCCGTAGCGGTGCGAGGTCTGCAGGCCGACCATGCCCGCGTTCAGCGCGTGGTCGTCGGCGATGATGCCCCAGCCCATCAGGGTCGGAACGACCGGAACGCCTGTCAACTCGGCGAATTCCACCAGGAGTTCTGACGCGTCGGCGTTGATGATGCCGCCCCCCGCGACGAGCAGCGGGCGCTCGGAGGCGTTCAGCATCTCCAGGGCTCGCTCGATCTGCTTGCGGGTCGCGGCGGGCTTGTGCGCCGGCAGCGGCTCGTACAGGTCCGGGTCGAACTCGATCTCCGTGAGCTGGACATCGATGGGCAGATCGATGAGGACGGGGCCGGGGCGGCCGGTGCGCATCAGGTGGAAGGCCTGCTGGACCACACCCGGGACCTGGGCGGCTTCGAGGACGGTCGTCGCGGCCTTGGTGACGGGCGCCGCGATCGAGGCGATGTCGACCGCCTGGAAGTCCTCCTTGTGGAGCACGGCGGTCGGGGCCTGCCCGGTGATGCAGAGGATCGGGACGGAGTCGGCGATGGCGGAGTAGAGGCCGGTGATCATGTCGGTGCCGGCCGGTCCCGACGTACCGATGCAGACGCCGATGTTCCCCGGGCGTGCCCGGGTGTAGCCCTCCGCCATGTGGGAGGCGCCCTCGACATGGCGGGCGAGCGTGTGATGAACCCCGCCGGAGGCCTTGAGGGCCGCGTAGAAGGGGTTGATCGCCGCGCCCGGCACACCGAACGCATTGCTGACGCCTTCGCGCTTGAGGATCTCAACTGCCGCTCGGGCAGCGGTCATTCGAGGCATTGAGTGCTCCTGCTCGGACCTGGTGGAGTCGGGCTCTGTCGCGCCACCTGAGAGCACCAATTCCGCATTAATTCCGCATTGCGGAAACTTGATTCTGTTATACGGAAATCAATCTAAAGTGCGACCGGGCGACCGTCAAGAGAGCGGGCACGGGGCGGCCGGTGTGCGCACCCGTCCACGAAGTACGCCAAGTCACTCCCCAGGACCTCGCTGTTGGTGGACCATGGGGATACGGAGCGGAGTCGGCCCGCATCGGTCGGCGCAGGCGCACTTCGGTGCGCCGAGGTGACCCGTCGCCGGGGCGCGCAACCGGGGCCGGAGGGAGTTCATGGTGGAGTCGGTGCCGGTACGCTGCCCGGCCTGCCGCCGCGACCACACGTACAGCACGCCGGTCTATCCCTGCCCGTGCGGCGCGCCGACCGCCCCGCCCGTGCTGCGCGGCGCCCCGGTCGTACCGATCACGCACCGCACCTGGAACGACGACTGGGTGACGGTGCGCTGTCGCACCTGCGGGCGCCACGACCAGTGGCCGCAGCCGGAGCTGTGCTGCCCGTGCGGGACGGTGCTGCGGATACCGGTCCGGCCCGTGACGGAAACCGGCAGCACCCCCGGACCCGCCCACGGGGCCCGGCCCGACCGGCCGTCCCACATTCCGCTGCCGCGTACGGCGCCGCCGCCCCGGCCGGCGTTCCAGCCCCTGCCGATCCGTACCGCACACGATGCGGTCGCGAGCGCCGCCCTGTATCTGAAGTGGCTGGGCTACCACGATGTCGTACAGCCTGCGGAGCGCTCCCCCGCGCGGATCGATCTGCGGGCCACCGGGCTGATCGCCCAGGTCGACGCGGTCTCCCGGCCGACCGTCCTGCGCGACGTCGAGTGCCTCTGGCTGAACGCACTCAGCGCATCGGTCACGAGCGTGTTCTTCTCGCTCACGGGATACGCGCAGGACGCCGAAGCGCGCGCGGACGGCCTCGGCATCCCGCTCTTCGTCATGGACCGCACGGGAACGCCGCAGCCGGTCAACAGCCCCGCGGACGATCTGATCAGCACCGGCGCCTGAGCCCGGGGCGCCATACTGGCCGTATGCGTATCCGTACCGCCCGCCGCTCCGATCTTCCGCTGCTTCAGGACATCGAGCGCGCCGCCGGCGAACCGTTCCGCGCGCTCGGCATGTCGGCCATCGCGGACGACGATCCCCCGCCGCTCGGACTGCTGGACGACTACCGCCGGGCCGGCCGCGCCTGGGTGGCCGCCGACACCGGGGACCACCCGGTCGGCTACCTGATCGCCGACCCGGTCGACTGCGCGGCCCACATCGAACAGGTCTCCGTCCATCCGTCCGCCGCACGACGCGGCCTGGGCCGCACCCTCATCGACCACCTCACCGGGTGGGCGCACGAACGGCAGCTGGGCGCGCTGACGCTGACGACCTTCTCCCACGTCCCGTGGAACGCGCCGTACTACGCCCGCCTCGGCTTCCGCACGCTGAGCGAGGCCGAACTCACCGACGGACTGAGGAAGATCAGGGCGGAGGAGGCGGAACACGGCCTGGACCGCTGGCCGAGGGTCTGCATGCGGCGCGAGATCCCGCGCGCCGGGCACGACCCGCACCTCAGCGGAACCGACCGACGACAGTGAGTGCAATCGGTCACGTTCGGACCGAGGGCCACAAATGTTCGGTCGGTTGTCAGTGCCGGGCCTTAAGGTAGGGAACATGGCTTTAACTCCACGGCACACACCACCTGTCGACCCGCCGCACACGACCCGACCGACGTCCCCGTCCGCCGCCGAGGCGAACGAGGCGATACGGGCCCTGGTGGACGCGCGCGCCGGACAGGACTGGTCCTCCGTGGAGTCCGCCGCCTACGAAGTGCTGCTGATCGAATGGGCGGCCGCGACCCGGGGCGTTGCCGGCGACATCATCGAGGCCGCCTGACAACGCCCGGGGCGATCCTGTCCTACTGCCCGTAGCCCTCACGCAGTTCGATCTTCCGGACCTTCCCGCTGACCGTCATCGGGAAGGTCTCCAGGATCTGCAGCCGCCGCGGGATCTTGTAGTGCGCCAGCTGTTCACGGCAGTAGCCCGTCACCTCTTCCAGGGTCGGCGGGTTCGCCGGGTCCCTCGGGATGACGCAGGCCAGGATCTCTTCGCCGTAGGCGTCGTCCGGTACGCCCACCACCTGCACATCCGCGATCTTCGGGTGGCTGTGGAGGAACTCCTCGATCTCCCGCGGATATACGTTCTCACCACCACGGATGATCATGTCCTTGATCCGGCCGACGATCTGTACGTAGCCGTCCTCCCGCATCACCGCGAGGTCCCCGGTGTGCATCCAGCGGCCCGCGTCGATCGCCTCCGCGGTGCGCTCGGGCTGCTCCCAGTAGCCGAGCATCACGCTGTAGCCGCGGGTGCAGAGTTCGCCCGCCGCACCGCGCTCCAGGGTCACGCCGGTCACCGGGTCGACGACCTTGACCTCGATGTGCGGCATGACGCGGCCGACGGTGCCGGTGCGGCGCTCCAGGTCGTCGTCGCGGCGGGTCTGGGTGGAGACCGGCGAGGTCTCCGTCATGCCGTAACAGATGGACACCTCGTCCATGTGCATCTCGGCGACGACCCGCTTCATCACCTCGACCGGGCAGGGCGATCCGGCCATGATGCCGGTGCGCAGCGAGGAGAGGTCGTACGAGGCGAAGTCGGGGAGGTTCAGCTCCGCGATGAACATGGTGGGGACGCCGTAGAGCGAGGTGCAGCGCTCCTGTTGAACGGCGGCGAGCACGGCGGCCGCCTCGAAGGCGGGGCCCGGGATCACGATGCAGGCACCGTGCGAGGTGATGCCGAGGTTGCCCATGACCATGCCGAAGCAGTGGTAGAAGGGGACGGGCAGACAGACCCGGTCCTGTTCGGTGTAGGCGACCAGCTCCCCCACAAAATAGCCGTTGTTGAGGATGTTGTGGTGGGAGAGGGTGGCCCCCTTGGGGAAGCCGGTGGTGCCGGAGGTGTACTGGATGTTGATCGGGTCGTCGCAGGACAACTCGGCTTCCCTGGCCGCAAGTTGCCCGGCGGTCACGGATCCGGACACGGCCGTCAGCTCGTCCCAGGACGGGTCACCGATGTAGTGCACGGCGCGCAGGTCGGGGCAGCCGCCGCGGACCTGGTCGACCAGGGCGCGGTAGTCACTGGCGCGGTGCGAGAGCGAGGAGACCAGGAGCGAGATCCCGGCCTGCTTCAGCACGTACCCAAGCTCGTGCGCCCGGTAGGCCGGGTTGATGTTGACCATGACGGCGCCGATGCGGGCGGTGGCGTACTGCACGAGCACCCACTCGGGGCAGTTGATCGCCCAGATCCCGACCCGGTCCCCCTTTGCCACCCCGGACGTCATCAGCGCACGCGCCAATTCGTCGACCGCCGCGCCGAATTCGGTGTACGTCCAGCGTCGCCCCGACGTGACGTCGACGAGCGCCTCGCGCTCACCGAACGCCTCGATGGAGCGGTCGAGATTGCGTCCGATGGTGTCGCCGAGCAGCGCCGTGGTGCCGGTGCCGTGCGCGTAGGACAGCACGCTCATCGCAGATCCCCCTCGTCGTACTCGGTGCCGGTGCCCCGGGCCGTGCGCTCGCGCAGCTCGATGCGGCGGATCTTGCCGGAGACGGTCTTGGGCAGCTCGGCGAACTCCAGCCGCCGGACCCGCTTGTACGGGGCGAGGACCGCCCGGGAGTGCTCGAACAGCACCTTCGCCGTGTCCGGACCGGGCTCCCAGCCCTCCGCGAGCACGATGTACGCCTTCGGCACCGCGAGCCGTACCGGATCGGGGGCCGGGACGACGGCGGCCTCGGCGACCGCCTCGTGCTCCAGCAGGGCGCTCTCCAGCTCGAACGGCGAGATCTTGTAGTCGGATGCCTTGAAGACGTCGTCGGCGCGGCCGACATAGGTGATGTAGCCGTCCTCGTCGCGGGAGCCGATGTCACCGGTGCGGTAGTAACCGCCCGCCATGGCCTCGGCGGTCCGGTCCGGGTCGCCGTGGTAGCCGGTCATCAGACCCACCGGACGGTCCGACAGATCGAGGGAGATCTCGCCCTCGGCCGCGCCGGGCTCACCCGTGACCGGGTCGAGGAGCTCGACCTTGAAGCCGGGGCTGGGCCGGCCCATCGACCCGGCCTTCAGCAGCTGGCCCGGGGTGTTGGCGACCTGTACGGCGGTCTCTGTCTGGCCGAATCCGTCCCGGATGGTGACGCCCCAGGTGCGCCGCACCGTCTCGATGACCTCCGGGTTCAGCGGCTCACCGGCCGCGACGACCTCGCGCGGCGGGGTCTTCAGCTGGGAGAGGTCGGCCTGGATCAGCATCCGCCAGACGGTGGGCGGGGCGCAGAAGCTGGTGACTTCCGAGCGGTCCATCTCGGCCATCAGCCGGCCCGCGTCGAAGCGGGTGTAGTTGAAGATGAAGACGGTCGCCTCGGCGCTCCAGGGCGCGAAGAGATTCGACCAGGCGTGCTTGGCCCAGCCGGGCGAGGAGATATTGAGGTGGACGTCCCCGGGCTTGAGGCCGATCCAGTACATCGTCGACAAGTGGCCCACGGGATAGGAGACATGGGTGTGCTCGACGAGCTTGGGGCTGGCGGTCGTACCGGAGGTGAAGTAGAGCATCAGCGGTTCGTCGGCGTCGGTCTCCCGGTCCGCCCCGAAGGTCTCCGGCTGATCGTCGGCGCCGGTGTACGACAGCCAGCCGGGCACGTCGGCGCCGACCGAGATCCGGGTGTAGTCGCCCGGCACCTCGTCGAACTTGGCGGTGTCGGTGTCCCGTACCAGGATGTGCCGGACATGGCCGCGCTCCATCCGGTCACGCAGATCGACCGGGCCGAGGAGCGGGGTGGCGGGGATGACGACGGCGCGCAGCTTCATCGCGGCCAGCGCCGTCTCCCACAGCTCGACCTGGTTGCCGAGCATGACGAGGATGCGGTCCCCGGCCCGTACCCCCTGGGCGCGAAGCCAGTTCGCGGTCTGGTTGGAGCGGGCGGACATCCGGGCGAAGGACACCTCGGTGCGGCCGCCGTCCTCCTCCACGATGTGCAGGGCGGTGCGGTCGTTGTGCTCGGCGATGGCATCGAACCAGTCGAGCGCCCAGTTGAAATGGTCGGTCCGGGGCCAGCGGAAGCCCTCGTAGGCCGCGTGGTAGTCCTCGCGGTGCTGCAGCAGAAAGTCCCGGGCGGCCCGGAACGTTTCCGTCGCGCTGGTTGCCGACATGTGCCCTCCTCATTGCGGACCGGACCGGTCACTTAACATCATGTAAACAGTGACCCAGGTCTCACCACCCCCGAACGGGGGTAGGCTGCCGAGCCTCCGGAGCCGGGCAGAGGGGCGTCAATGTGCCGGAATCCGTCGATGCGGTCGAGATGCAGGCAGCGCTGCTGCGGCTGCGCCGGACAAGTGGGCTGCCCGTGGCCTTCGGCGGGCTGCTCTCGGATGCCCGGCATGCCCGGATCGTCGAGCTGAACGGGGCGCAGACCGCTGCCCTGCGCGGTCTTGTCATCTCGGCCGGCAGCGGGCTCGGTGGCAAGTCGATCGCCCTGTCCCGGCCCTGCGCGGTGACCGACTACCACTCCTCGCGTCACATCAGCCACGAGTACGACATGGCGGTGGCGGCGGAGGGCCTGCGCTCGGTGGTCGCGGTGCCCGTCGTCGTACGACGCAAGGTACGCGGTGTGCTGTACGGGGCGCTGCGCGAGCCGGTCTCGCTCGGGGACCGTACGTTCGACGCGGCGGTCGCCGCCGCCCGCGATGTGGAACAGGCCCTGGTCGTACGGGACGAGGTGCAGCAGCTCCTGGCCGTGACCCGGGAACAGGTCACGGACCCGAGGGCCGCGCCGGAGGCATGGGAGGACGTCCGCGAGGCCCATCGTGAACTGCGTGCCCTGGTGCCGAAGGTCGCAGACCCGGCGCTGCGCGAGGAGTTGCTCTCGGTGTGCGGGCGGCTCGCCTCGGCGGCCGGTACCCGCGCGCCGCAGCCCTGCGGGGTGCACCTGGCGCCGCGCGAGGTGGATGTGCTGGCCTGTGTGGCGGCGGGGACGACGAACGCCGGGGCGGCACAACGGCTGGGGCTGCGCCCGGAGACGGTGAAGGGGTATCTGCGTTCGGCGATGCGCAAGCTGGGTGCGCACACACGTCTGGAGGCCGTGGTGGCGGCGCGGCGGGCGGGGCTGCTGCCGTAGCGCTACGGCGGGAGCTCACCGTTCGAAGTCGACGAACGTCGTGAACCGGATGTCGTATCCGTTCGCGTCGGTGCCCGCCGTCGCCATGGTGCGGAGCATCCGTACGGCCTCTTCCGCGACGGCGTCGCGGTCGGCCCGGCTCAGCCTGCCGAGCGGTTGCACGGTGAGTGACCTCGCACCGCACCCCGTGCCGGCCCCGGTGCCGAGCCGCCAGATCGCCGCGAGAAATCCGTCGACCAGCACCGTGCCGTACGCCTGATTGCCGTTCCCGTTGCGCCCCCGGTACTGCGGCGGGATGAGGCGCGTACGGTCCGCGTGGCCGAGCAGCACATTGTCGAACTCGGGCAGGAAACGCGGCGGGGCGGGGGTGTCCTCGTCGGGGCGTGGGGCGTCCGGCAGGTCGAAGAGTTCGACGCCGTTCTCGTCCCGGAAGGTGATGAGCTGCGGCCGCAGCCGTTCGAAGACCTCTCGCAGCCGGGTCAGTCCGGCCCACGTCTGCATGTCCTGCACGGAGGCGGGTCCGAAGGCTCCGAGATAGCGCAGCACGGTGGCGTCAGGTGCGGGGACCGGTGCCGACGGGCTGCCGAGCCAGTGTTCGGCGGTGGTCAGAGCTACCTGGCCGCTCCTTCCCCAGACCCCACGCGGGGTGACCTGTACCAGCGGCAGCAGACAGCGGGCGGCCACACCCAGTGCCTGCGGGTCGGCGTGGGGCCACTCGGTGAGCAACGCCTCGCGGATCTCCTTGGGGGTGCGGGGCCGCTCCTCGACGAATTGCCTGCCGACCGCCCCGAGCCTGCCCAGGTCCACCCCGGCGAGCCCCTTGCGGAACGTCCTGAGCTCCCGGTCGCGCGCCGCCTGGACGAGCGGGCGCAGGGTGAGCGCGTCGGCGGCCGTGTGCAGGTGGATGGTGGAGCGCATGGTGACGATACGGACCACCTCGCGGGACTCCATCAGCCCGGCGAGCTCGGCCGGGTCGAAGCCGTCGAGGCGGGCGTGGAGCTGGTAGTACGGCGGCTTGGTGTTCTGTGCCTGGAGGCCGACCAGATGCCCGACCGCCTCCTTTGCGGACATCGCGGTCCGGCGCAGCAACATCTGACGCTCCAGCGTGGCGCGGCCCAGCGTGCGCGGGGAGAGCACGGCGGGTGCTGCGGGGTTCCTCTTCGCGGCCATGGATGGCACGCTACGCGGACTTGCGGACAACTTCGGTCCTCATCGGGTTGCCTGCTCCGATCCGCACGCCCGCCATGCCGCCGCCCCGCAGGACCCCGGATCGTGGGCCCGCCACCCGCATCATGGGTTGGTGATCAGTGTCCTGTTCGCCATCCTGACCGCGATCAGCAACGGCGCGGCCTCCGTTCTCCAACGCCGCGCCGCCCGCACCGTGCCCGACAGCGAGGCGATGCGTCTGTCGCTGATCAGGCATCTGCTGCGCCGGAGGGTGTGGCTCGCCGGGATCGGCCTGGTGATCGTCGCGGCCGTCTGCCAGGCCGTGGCACTGGCCACCGGGCCGATCGCCCTGGTCCAGCCGATCTTTGTGATCGAACTGCCGGCCACACTGCTGATGGCCGGGTTCGTTCTGCGGGTCCGTATCCCCCGGCAGATCTGGTACGCGGTGGCGGCCGTGACGCTGGGACTGGCCCTCGGCATGGCCTCCGCGGCCCCGGGCGGCGGCAGCACGTCCGTGCGGGGAGCGGCCTGGATCACGGCGCTGATCGTGACCGGAATCTTCGAGGCCGCACTGATCGGCGCGGCCCTGAGCACGCGAGGCAACCCCCGGGGCGCACTGCTCGGTCTCGCCGCCGCATGCGGGTATGCCCTCACGGCCGCACTCATGAAGGACGCCATGGCACGGCTCGAAGGGGGCGGCGGAGCGGTGGCGCTCTTGACGTCCTGGCAGCTGTACGCCACCGCCGCGGCCGGAGTGGGCGCGCTGTTCCTCCTCCAGAACGCCCTCCAGGCGGGCATGCTGGTCGCCGTCCAGCCGCCGCTGACCCTCGGTGACGCGCTGATCAGCGTCCTGTACGGGGTGACATTGTTCGGCGAGGAACTGCGCACCGGGTGGTGGGTGCTGCCCGAACTGGTCGCGCTCGCCCTGATCACGGCGGGCTGCATCGAGCTGGCCCGCTCCCCGCTGGCGTCCGGAACCGCGCCCCCGCCCGCACGCAAGCTCAGGTGAGCCCGCCGCCGCCCCGCCGAAGGCACTCGCCCCGGTCGGGGGCGATTCCCCGCCACGGGGTCGCGCCGCCGGGCCGCACAGGGCTATTCTCCGGTCGAGCCATGTGTGGCAAACGGGCAAGGGGCCCGGTTCTTTCTTGGGGGTTGGTGTGGTTTCTGGTCGCGTGGTGCGGTTCGACGGCGCACGGGGATATGGCTTCATCTCACCCGATCACGGCGGTGAGGATGTGTTTCTCCATGTGAATGACATGTTGATCCCCGAGTCCTATGTGCACACGGGTACGGCGGTCGAGTTCGAGATCGAGGACGGTGACCGCGGGCTGAAGGCCTCGTCCGTCCGGCTCGCCGAGGGTCCCGACGGGAAGCCGCTGACCCCTCCGAGGCTCGCCTCGGTCGGTGTTTCCGGGTCGGCGGACGACGACACCTTGTGCGATGTGCTCAGTGCTGCCGAGTACACCAAGGAGGTGACCGACGTGCTGCTGGAGTCGGCACCCTCGCTGACGGGAGCTCAGATCCTGCAGGTCCGGAGCGGGCTGCTGCAGTTCGCCAAGAACCACGGCTGGACCGAGGGCTGACGGGGCGGCGCGGCACCGGCCCGCCTTCCTGTGATGCCGGGGCCCGTCCGGTCATGATCTGCCGGACGGGCCCCGGCTCATTCACGCGCTCGGCTCCCGCACGACCAGTGGGGTGCCAAGCACCTGGTGTCCGCCGCTGGCCAGCATGCGCACCTCTCCCCGGTCGCTGATCTCCGCGCGCACGATTCCGGTCTCGTCCTCGTAGATCGGGTATCCACCCGCCCCCGACTGCGCCGTACGCCGGACGATCACCGTGTCGTCCTCCACGGCGGACGACTGAAATACCAACTGGTAGCTCTCCGGGTAATCCATGGCGGCTCTCCCGATACGGATGGGGCGGGGGCATGCTCCGCCTGCACCTTCCATCGTCCCTCGGACCGGTCTGCCGCGCCCGGGCAGCGGCCCACGGCTGCGGGCTCATACCCAGGCCACTTATCCTGAACCCATACGGGCGGTTCGACGGCACTCGGGCGCTTACCGAATACATGCCCCCTTTCTTCCGAGTCGCGTGCGCGGCATGCACGACCGGGACCCCGAAACCGGGAAGGGACACACCATGAAGGATGCCGACATGGGAGACGATGTCTACCAGCCCCAACAGCCTGAGGCCTCCGACCCCGCCGAGCAGCTCGACATCGAGGACACCCTGGACAACCGGGGGCTGACCGACCTTCTCGACGAGGGCTACTCCCCGCCCGAGCGACCGTGGGCGGTGGAGGATCTGGGCACCACGGCCGCCGAACAGCACAGTGGCGAGCCGCTGGAGGGCCGCCTGGCAAGGGAACTGCCCGATGTCACCGAAGCCGACGGCGACGACCTGGGAGATCTGTCCGACGGTGACGGCGAACTCTGGGACGCGGAGGTCGGTACGGTACGCGCCGGCCGACTGACCCGGCAGCTGGACATCAACGAGCCGGACACCCTGGCGGCCGAGGACGTCGGGATCGACGGAGCGGCAGCATCGGCCGAGGAAGCCGCCATGCATGTAGTCCCGGACAGCCTGGGGTGAGGAGGCGCTTCTTCCCCTTGCACCGACGCCAGGAATGCATCGGCGGGAATACATTGACGCCAGGAGTTCATTACTTCCTCTCTGCCGCGATGTGACATCTCACCGGCGGCGCTCCGACCATGACCTCGGAGGTAATCGACGCCTTCCGCGCCATCGGACATCGTGTTCCTCACGAGCACACGGGAGCCCGGCCCCAGGGGCCGGACGCGAGGAGAGGACAGCACGATGACCGCATACGAGGACGCCGTTCAGCGCTACTTCGTCGCCTGGAACGCGGCCACCCCCGAGGACCTGGAGAAGGCCGTGGCGGCCGCCTTCACCGAGAGCGCCACCTACACCGACCCGCTGGCCGACGTGCGCGGCCACGAAGAGCTCACGGCCACGATCAACGGGGCCCATCAGCAGTTCCCCGGTTTCGAGTTCCAGCTGACCGGTACCCCGGACGGGCACCACGACATCGTGCGCTTCAGCTGGGACCTGGTCTCCACCGCCGACGGCTCGGCGCCTGTCGCCGGGTCGGACGTACTCACACTCGCCGACGACGGACGCATCACTTCGGTCAGCGGCTTCCTCGACCGGGTACCCGGGGCCTGAGCCGAGAGCAGGCGACAGCCGTCATGTGAGCTCCGCCGGTCCGGTGCCGGGACGGCCGTCGCCGCGGTCGACGGTCTCGAACAGCCGGCCGGCGGGGCTCGGGGGGCCGCAGAGCGTTCCGCCGTACCGGCGAAAGGTGCGGTGACCGCGGCCGCCGGCGAGCCGGCCGGTCGATCGCCGCACAGTCAGGTGCTCGCGCCTGCGCCTGCCGCGTTGCCCGCGCATTGCGCTGCCGCGGCGGGCGTCCGGCGCCGCCCCGGAGCCGGCGCCGGACCGCCTGGCGTCATGCCGGCTCGTCGAGGAACTTCCCGCCCTCCAGGAGGGTCTTGAGCGACGAGAGGATCACGACCCAGCCGCCGCTGACGCCCTCCAGCATCTTGCTGTCCGGGCTGTCGAACCCGTCGTGGGTGATCGTCAGCTTGATGCCCATCTCGGGCTCTTCGGCCGGCTCGATGTCGAAGGCGACCTCGGACCGCTCCTGGACGGCCCTGTCCCACTCCTCGTCCGAGGCGAAGTCGAACATCTGGCGGTGCATGGGCTGCAGGGTGTGCCAGGTGTAGGAGAGCCGCTTGCCGGGCTCCGCCTCCAGGACCCGCTGACCGACCTCCTCGAACTCGCCGTCCGGGTCCATCTTCCAGCGGACCGGCGCGCCGGCCTCCCAGGTCGACTCGGGACCGTAACCGCCCATGTAGATCTCGATGGATTCGGGGTCGGTCAACGCCCGGTAGAGCTTCTCGGCGGTGGTCTGGATGTAGATGACATAGACGAACTCGGGCTTGTCCATGGCCGTTCCTTCCAGGGTCTGTTCGAGTCGGGACAGCGCGGTCGGGCGGTGGCGTTCATACCGGCCGATCCAGCGGTCGGCGAACTCCTGGATCGGCACCGGGTTGAGGTGGTGCAGCTTCTCCCGGCCCTGGCGCACGACGGTGACCAGCAGCGCCGACTCCAGCACCGCCAGGTGTTTGCTCACCGCCTGCCGGCTCATGCCCAGGCCCTCACCCAGCTCGCGCAGGGTCTGGCCGCCCCGGGCGTTGAGCCGGTCGAGCAGTTCCCTGCGGCTCGGATCGGCGAGCGCCTTGAATATCGGGTCCATCGCCGCCATCACGGTCACCATCGCCTGTTCGTGTCCTCGGCCCCTTTGCAGCATAGGCAACCTTTTGGTTGCATGTCGAGCCCGGGCCGGCCCGAAGACGCCCCCACCGCACCGCCACGCTCCTCGCCCCATCGCTTCCGGGCCGCCGGAACGATTTCTGGAATTAACTTCTGATGTCTTGTCACGGCTGGTTCTACGCGCATAGCTTTTGCCCTCACCACACTTCGGGAGCAGCCCACCGTGCACATATCCAGACCCCGTTCCGTCCTGCTGGCCGGCGCCGTCGCCGTGACGCTGTCGGCCACCGCACTGCCCGCCGCCTTCGCGGCTCCGTCCTCGACCGCCGTGATCTCCGAGGTGTACGGCGGCGGGGGCAACTCGGGCGCGACACTCGCCCGCGACTTCATCGAACTGGCCAATGCCGGTTCCGCCGCCTACGACCTGTCCGGTTTCAGCGTGCAGTATCTGCCGGCCTCTCCTTCCGCCGGTTCGATGTGGCAGGTCTCCGCACTGAGCGGGTCCGTCGCCCCCGGCGGCCGCTACCTCGTCGCCGAGGCCGCGGGCACCGGCGGCACCGTCGCCCTGCCGACGCCGGACGCCACCGGCACGGTCGCGATGGCGGCCGGCGGCGGAACCGTCGCGCTGGTCTCCGGCACGACTCCGCTGACCTGCAGGACGGCCGCCGACTGCGCGGCCGACACACGGATCGTGGATCTCGTCGGCTACGGCTCCGCGGTCGTACGGGAGGGCAGCGGGCCTGCGACAGGGGCATCGAACACCTCCTCGGTGGCGCGCGGTGCGTCCCTCGCCGACACCGACGACAACGCCGCGGACCTCACCGCGGGCACCCCGACACCGGTCAACTCGGCCGGTGAGACATCCGGCGGCTCCGGTCCACAGGACCCCGGCGGCCCGACCGAACCCGGCACCGTCCGGATCCACGACATCCAGGGCACCACCCGTGTGTCGCCACTGGAGGGCCGGCAGGTGACCGGTGTCCCCGGCATCGTCACCGGCGTACGGACCACCGGTTCACGCGGCTTCTGGATCCAGGACACCGCGCCGGACACGGACGCCCGTACCGGTGAGGGCGTGTTCGTCTACACCGGCTCCACCGCGCCGGGTGTCGCCGTGGGCGACTCGGTGCTGGTCAGCGGCAAGGTGGACGAGTACTACCCGTCGTCGACCACCCAGTCGATCACCGAGATCACCGCCCCGAAGACGACGGTCCTGTCCTCGGGCAACGCGCTGCCGGCATCGGTCGTGCTCGACGCCGTCTCGGTGCCGGACGCCTACGTCCCCTCGGCGGACGGCGGTTCGATCGACTCGCTGGCCCTAGACCCGTCGGCGTACGCCCTGGACCTCTACGAGTCGCTCGAAGGCACTCGCGTCGAAATCTCCGACACCCGGGTCACGGGTGCGACGACCGCGTACGACGAGGTCTGGGTGAGCGTCAAGCCGGACGAGAACCGGACCCGGCGGGGCGGCACGCTGTACTCCTCGTACGACGACCAGAACACCGGCCGTATCAAGGTGATGTCGCTCGACCCGGCCCGGCCCGTCCCTGTCGCCGATGTGGGCGATGTGCTGTCCGGCGCCACCACCGGTGTCATGGACTACGCGTCGTTCGGCGGCTACAACCTCCAGGCCACCGAGCTCGGCACGCTCACCGACAACCACCTGAGGCGCGAAGTCACCCGGAAGCAGAAGGGCAAGGAGCTCGCCGTCGCCACGTACAACGTGGAGAACCTGGACGCCCTCGACGAGCAGGCCAAGTTCGACACCCTCGCCGAGGGCGTCGCGGCCGGCCTCTCCTCCCCGGACATCGTGTCGCTGGAGGAGATCCAGGACGACAACGGTGCGGTGAACGACGGCACGGTCGGCTCCGAGGCGACGCTGAAGCGGTTCACCGACGCGATCGTCGCCGCGGGCGGTCCGCAGTACGCATGGCGGTACATCGCCCCCGAGAACGGCAAGGACGGCGGCGAACCCGGCGGCAACATCCGCAACGTCTTCCTCTTCAATCCCGAGAGGGTCGACTTCGTGGACCGCGCGGGCGGCGACGCGACCACCGCCGTGACCGCGGTGAAGACGAAGAAGGGGGTGACGCTCTCGGTGTCGCCCGGCCGGATCACCCCGACCAGTGACGCGTGGGCCGACAGCCGCAAGCCGCTCGTCGGCGAGTTCCGCTTCCACGGGAAGCCGGTCTTCGTCATCGGCAACCACTTCACGTCCAAGGGCGGCGACCAGCCTCTGCACGGCCGGTACCAGGAGCCGCAGCGCAGCTCGGAGACCAAGCGGGTGAAGCAGGCTGCGGAGGTGAACACCTTCGTCAAGTCGCTGCTGGCCGCGGACGATTCGGCCCGGGTCATCACGCTCGGCGACCTCAACGACTTCGCCTTCTCCCCGACCATGGACGCGCTGACCAGCGGCAAGGTACTCAAGCCGCTGATCACCACGCTGCCTGCGAGCGAGCAGTACAGCTATGTGTACGAGGGCAACTCGCAGACGCTGGACCACATCCTGACCAGCCCCGGCATCCGTCGCTTCGACTACGACGTGGTGCACATCAACGCGGAGTTCGCCGACCAGGCGAGCGACCACGACCCGCAGATCGTGCGGGTGGACGTCAACGCCCGGAGCCACGGCGGGCATTGACCTCCGGATCCTGCGCGAAAGCGCGAGCCGCGGGTGGGGACGACCGGTCGCCGGACGGCCCCACCCGCGTCGAAGAGCGGATCGGGGCCGGCCCGTTCCGACTGCCCGGACCCGCCTCTCACGCCCTCCGCACCGGATGCACACCCGCCGACTGCCGCGGGAGAGCGGCCGGTCCCGGCGCCCGGTCCAGTGTGCGGTCGGTGAACTCCGGCGACGGCGGCGTGCAGGACGTCGTCCCCCGCGCCGGGCGGGAGCGGGTCCGCGCCGCCCGTGCCGGGCAGGTCGGCGGTGACGACGGGGGCGAGCGGCCCCGGGTGCTCGTCCATCCGGGGCCGGCCGTACATACCCTGGAGCGCGCCGCCGAGGACGACGACCGGCTCGGTGTGCGGCGAGGGCTGAAGCAGGACCCGGTAGCCGTAGCGCAGTCCGTGCACCGACAGGGTCCGGATGATCTCCTCGGCCATGACGGTCCTCGCTTCCGGGTCAGGCCCTGGTGAGGACGAGTGCGGCGTTGTGGCCGCCGAATCCGAGCGAGGTCTTGACGGCCACGTCGAAGACTCCCGGCCGGGCCTCCTTGCGCACCACCTCGATGGGGATCTCGGGGTCGGGAGCGTCGAGATTGACTGTGGGCGGCACGAGTTGGTGCTGGAGCGCCAGCACGGTCAGTGCGGTTTCGATGCCGCCCGCGGCACCGAGGGTGTGCCCGGTCATCGCCTTCGTCGAGGTGACCAAGGGGTACTCGCCGAGGACCCGGCGCAGCATCGTGGCCTCGATGAGATCGTTGGAAACGGTCGAGGTGCCATGGGCGTTGACATGGCCGATGTCCGAGGCACCGACTCCGGCGTCCGCGAGCGCGGTGCGCAGCGCCCGCTCGATGCCCAGGCCCTCGGGGTCCGGCGCGACGGCGGAGTGGGCGTCGCTGGAGGCCCCGTACCCGGCGATGTGTGCGCGGATTGCGGCGCCCCGGGCGCGGGCGTGTTCCGGCTGTTCCAGTACGAGGAGTCCGGCGCCCTCGCCGACGACGAAGCCGTCCCGGTGGGTGTCGAACGGACGGCAGGCCGCCCGGGGGTCGTCGCGCCGGGTGGAGACGGCCTTCAGCTGGCAGGCGCTGGCGATCAGCGGCCGGGAGCAGACCGATTCGGCGCCGCCCGCGATGACGATGTCGCAGGCCCCGGTGCGGAGCATCTGGTGGGCGGTGCCGATGGCGACTGTGCCGGATGAGCAGGCGGCGGAGACGGCCTGGCTCGGGCCGTGGGCGCCGAGGTCGGTGGCGACGCTGCTGGCCGCTCCGTTGACGACGGTGAGCGGGGCGAGTTTCGGGGAGATACGGCGTGCGCCGCGCTCGGCGAGTACGGCGTGCTGTTCGTCGTAGAAGGGCAGTCCGCCGTGTGCGGAGCCGATGACGACGGCGACCCGCCCGCTGTCCCAGACCGCGGGGTCGAGACAGGCGTCGGCGACGGCCTCGCGGGCCGCGAGTACGGCCAGCTGCGAGAAGCGGTCCATCAGCCGCGCGGCGGCCACCCCGAGCAGGGCGCTCGTGTCGAGGCCGGTGATGGTGTACATGAAGTCACAGGGCAGGTCGTGGAGTTCGGGCCGCCGCAGGACGGACGGGGCGGTGGCGGCCTCGGAGACCGTGCGCCAGGTGGCGTCGGCCCCCGCACCCGCCGCCGTGACCAGGCCGATCCCGGTGACGGCGGCGGCGAACGGCGCGAGGTGCCACGGGCGGGCCGTCATGCGGCGGCCTTGCGGTGCACCGCGTCCACGAGTTCCTCGACGGTGTCCCGCGAGGTCGGCTGGACATCGTCCGGATCTACGCCCATCCGGTCCTCGACGAGGAGGCGCAGTTCGTCCAGGGCCGGTGAATCCAGCCTGAGTCGACGGAGCGACACCTCGGGCCGGATGGCGAGGGGACCGGTTCCGAAGTTCGCCACCAGCAAGATGTTGATCTCTTCTGCCGTGCTCATGCGGCACTCCTGTGCTCTCGCACGCGGTGACGCCCTGCCGCGTGGGATGTGAGTGCCATTCGGGGGACGCCGGCTGGTCCGGAGAAACCCTTTATACGCCTTCGCGAAGGGGACTCCGGTCCGCGTTACCCCGTGCGGAGGGGGGCCGTCCAGGTGTACGAATCCGCTGGTCCGAGCCGATGGTGCGACTGCGGGAGCGGATCGCGTGTGCCGCCGTCCGGAGGCCGGTCAGCATGCCTCCCGTCGCCGGGGCTTCGCCCGTAGACTCCGCGATCATGACGACAGATATGCCGATAGGTGCGGCCGGGAGCGACGGCCCCGCGCTCTTTGCGACGATGTCCACCATGCGTGCCATGCGCCGTCTCAAGCCGGAGCCGGTGCCCGACGAGACGCTGGAGCAGCTCGTACAGGCCGCCGTATGGGGCCCCAGCGGCGGCAACATGCAGTGTTACGAGTACGTGGTGGTGACCGACCGCGAGGTGATGGCGCGCCTCGCACCGCTGTGGAAACGGTGCGTCGACGCCTATCTGGCGACGACCGGGAAGTACGCGCCGAAGGGCATGGACGACGCGGCGTACGGCCGGATGGTCGCCGCGATCGAGTACCAGCGTGACCACTTCGCCGATACGCCCGCACTGATCGTCCCCTGCTACCGGTTCCCGGAGCCGCGCCTGGACGAGGAGGGGCTGCTGGCTTCCGCGCAGGCGCTCGGGCCGGCCGGGACCGAGCACATGATGAACACCCAGACACGCTTCCAGGCGCTCGCCGAGGGTTCCTGTGTCTATCCGGGTGTGCAGAACATCCTTCTTGCCGCACGGGCGCTGGGACTCGCGGCGAACGTCACCATCTGGCACCTGATGCTGGAACAGGAGTGGAAGGCGGCCCTCGGCATCCCCGAGGACATGCACACCTTCGCCGCCATTCCGGTCGGGTGGCCGCAGGGCAACTTCGGTCCGGTCCGGCGCCGTCCGGTGGCGGACGTCATCCACCGCGACCGCTGGTAGGGCGGCGCCCCCGCCCGGCCCCGGGTGGTCAGCGGGGTCCGGGATCGACGGCACCCTGTGCGCGCTGGGCGCGGGGGCCGGCAACTCGCCCACCGAGATCCTGGTGCCGGTGCTGGAGCAGACGGGCGTACCCACGGGGGTGGGCACCCGGAAGGTGCCGGCCGCCGCCGAGGAGTCGCCCGGCCGTTCATCCCGCGGTTGCCGTACACCGACCGGGCCGCGATCACCCAGGGGTACGCGGGCGTGTACTCCAGCTTCCCGCTCCATGCGGAGAGAGCCGGTGAGCGGTACGGCGTACCGGCGCACGAGATCCTGCGGAGGGTGGGCGAGGCGGGGTACGTCGGCGTCAGGAGTACATGATCACCGATGTGGCGCTGCAGCTCGTCGCCGAACGGGAGCGGGGTGCGGTGCGCGTCTGACGTTCGCCTCTCGGCCCTGCCCGGTGACCGCCGCACAGGTCACCGGGCAGGGCTCCGACCTGCACCTCAACTGCGTTGGAGTGAAAGGGAGTTCAACACGCGATCAAGTGATTGTCATGCCCTGGACACGCCGATACCCTGAGCGGGCTTCGGCCCTCGGCCCACCCCACTCGGGCCCGGGGGCCGTTCTTCTCCCCCACAGAGCAGGAGCAGGTATGCCCAGACGAGCCGCCGCCCACACAAAGCGCCGCGCATCCGTCCTAGCGGCCCTCATCGCCACGGCCCTGGCCGCGTCCGGAAGCCCGGCCTTCGCCGCTCCGGCCGACGACCACTCCATGAACCGGGCGTTCGCACGAGCGGCCGCGAAGTTCGACGTACCGCGTGATCTGCTCGCCGCCGTCGGGTACGGCGAGACCCGTCTCGACGGCCACTCGGGGCACCCCAGCCAGGCGAACGGGTACGGCGTGATGCACCTGGTGAGCAACCCCACGAACCAAACGCTGGAGCGGGCGGCCGTCCTCACCGGCGAACCCCTCGCCGAACTCCGCAGCGACACCGCGGCCAACATCCTGGGCGGCGCGGCGGTGCTGCGCAGTTACGCCGACAAGCTCGGCCTCGACGACCGGGAACGCGACGACGTCAATGCCTGGTACCCGGCCGTCGCCCGGTACAGCGGCTCGACGGGGCAGGTCGCCGCCCTCTACGCCGACACCGTGTACACCTTCCTGGCCCATGGGCTCCACGCCACCGTCCGCGGCGGTGAGCACATCTCGGTGACGGCCCGTCCGGTCTCACCGCAGAAGGGCTCGCTCGACACCACCGACGTACGCACGCAGAGCACCGACTACCCGTCCGCACTGTGGGTTCCGGCCAATGCGAACAACTTCACCGTGGGCCGGTCGGCGAAGATCGACAAGGTGATCGTCCATGTCACACAGGGCTCGTACGCGGGCTCGATCAGCTGGTTCCAGAACCCGACGGCGGAGGTGAGCGCCCACTATGTGGTGCGTTCCTCCGACGGTCAGATCACCCAGATGGTGCGCGACAGCGACACCGCGTACCACGCACGGAGCCAGAACGCCTCGGCGCTCGGCATCGAGCACGAGGGTTTCATCGACGACCCCTCCTGGTTCACGGACACGATGTACCGCTCGTCGGCGGCCCTGACCCGCCACCTGTGCGACCGGTACGGCATCCCGAAGGACCGGGCGCACATCATCGGGCACAGCGAGGCGCCGGGCAATGACCACACGGACCCGGGCCCGTACTGGGACTGGACGCGCTACATGCAGCTGGTGGGCGGGGAAACCGGTGGCGGCAACAACGGTGACGGGCTGAGCTTCACCGCCTACGCGACCCAGCGGAGCGGCTCGACGGGCGCCCAGGTCAAGGCGGTTCAGCAGCTGCTGAGCGAGCAGGGCTACGTGGTGGGCGCGGTGGACGGCAGCTTCGGCCAGGCCACCCAGAATGCGGTGATGGCGTATCAGGCGAACCACGGACTGACGGCCGACGGCGTCGTCGGCGACAGGACCTGGACCGCGCTGCTGTCGGCCGGTGCGACGACGACCCTCAAGCAGGGCGACTCGGGCGACGGAGTGAAGCGGCTCCAGCGCTCGCTGACCGCGGCGCTCGGCTCGACGGTAAGCATCGACGGGAGCTTCGGCCAGGCGACGGTGACGGCGGTGCGCAGCTACCAGGCGAGCCGGGGCCTGACGGCCGACGGCATCGTGGGGGCGAACACCTGGGCGGCGCTGCAGGCGGGGCACTGACGAAGACCTCACGGGCGCGGGGCGGGGCGGGGCGGTGCGGATCGCGCACCGCCCCGCCTTGCGCATGCCGCTCGCGCCTCCCTGTCCCGTGCCGCGCATCGCTCCCCCGCCCCCACAACCCTTGACAGGACACCACGACGCCCCGATCGCGTTCGTCATCTGCACGCGGGGACTGTCACAGGCCGGCGGAGCGCCCTCCCCCGGCGCCGTCAAGCCCGGGTAACCGTTTGAGTAACCTGGCGGAAACCCTTGACGTTTCTCCTGACTCGTTCTTAACCTCACTGCGTAGCTCGTACTTCTTGCAGTTCACGTGCTGCGGCGCTTTCCGCAGTGTTTTGACAGGCACAGACATAGACCACCTGTCGGTGGTTTCGTCATGCCTGTTTTTTTGTGCTCCCCGTGCCGCCGATGGGTCTTCCTCGAAGGCGGATTCATGGCACAACGTCCGAGCGTCAAAGGCGTCGCCGACGTCGTTGCGCTCATCGATGGGCTGGGAAAGATCACCGGCCGGGCGCAAGTCATCTGGTTTCTCGTGTTCGGCGGGCTGTTCCTCGACGCCTATTCGAATGCCGCGCTGAGCGCCGGTCTGGGACCGATGACGTCCCAGATGGAGCTGACCAGCACCCAGGTCTCGATCCTCACGGCCACCGCTCCGGCCCTGGCGATCGTCTTCAACCCGGTCGGCGGCTGGCTCGCCACCCGGATCGGCCGCGTCCCCCCGCTGCTCATCGCCAAGGTGTTCGCCATCGCGGGCGCCCTGCTCGCCGCCTTCGCCGGTGACTTCACCGTCGTCTGGCTCGGCCGGGTCCTGGTGGGTGTCGCGTACGGCATCGACTTCGCGGTCGCCATGGCACTGCTCGCCGAGTACACCCCCGCGAAGCTGGGCGGCCGGCTGAACCTGTGGCAGGCGGTCTGGTACGTCGCCACCACCAGCAACCTCGCGCTCGCCCTGCTCTTCTTCAACCTGGACGTCGGTGCGGACATCTGGCGCTGGTCGGTCGGCTCGGCCGCGGTCGTCGCCGCCGCGCTGCTCGTGGGCCAGTGGCTGATGCTCAAGGAGAGCCCCACCTGGCTGGCGAGCAAGGGCCGTCTGGACGAGGCGGTAGTCAATCTGGACAGGATCTACAGGATCAAGGCCGTCGCCGGCAATCCCGACGAGGCGACCCGCGCCGCCACCGAGGCTCCGGCCATCGGGTTCCGCCAGGCCGGGCTGCTCTTCAAGGGCGAGTACCTGCCGCGCACGGTCCTCTCCTCGGTGATCTCGCTCGGGCAGTCGATGCAGTACTTCGCGGTCGGCTGGTACCTCCCGCTGATCAGCCTGACGATCTTCGGTGAGAGCTTCGAGAAGGCCACCATCGGCTCGATGGTCTTCAACGCCTTCGGTATCGCGGGCGGGCTCCTGTCCGCGTACTTCGGCCGCCGGCTCGGACTGCGGCTCAGCTCCGCCGCCGGATTCGCCGGAGTCTTCGTCGCCCTGCTCGCGATGGGGCTGACCTTCGAGAAGGTGCCCACCGCCGTGGCGTTCCTGCTGCCGGTCCTGTTCATCCTCTGCCACTCCTCGGGCCCCGGCGCCAACGGCAAGTCCATCGCCGCGCTCTCGTACAGCAGTGATGTCCGTGCGCTCGGCACCGGTGTCACCGGGATGGTCGGCAGCTTCGGCAGTGTCGTCGGGCTGTACGTCTTCCCGCAGATCAAGGATTCGCTCGGGCTCGCCGACACATTCCTGGTGCTCTCCGTCGTACCGCTGCTCGGCCTGATCACCTGTCTGGCGATCAAGTGGGATCCGACGAAGGCCGCTTCGCCCGACGAGGTCGCCGGACAGGACCGTGCCGCGGACGCCGCCCGGGCCGGCTCGACGCAATCCGCGAAGTCCGTGACCGCGCGCTGACCGGCCGCGGGACCTGTCACATCACACGATGGTCCTCCCCCTCCGTATCCCTCCGCACAGCTCGCGATGCTCGCAATGAAAGGGCTGCAATGACGCAGACGTTCCCCGGCGCCGCCCCACGGCGCGGTGTGCTGTCCATCGACGAGGGCACCACGGGCACCAGGGCCGGAGTCGTCCTCGACTCGGGCGCCGCCCACGAGGTGTTCTACCGGTCGATCAAGGTCAGCCATCCGGACGACCTCTCGGTCGAGCAGGACCCGATGGAGATCTGGACCGCCACCGTCGAGGTGGCGCGCCGGGCCGTGGGCCGGGCCCGCGAGGAGGGCATCGGCATCACCGCGGTCGCGCTCTCCACCCAGCGGGCCACCGCGATGCTGTGGGACCGGGTCAGCGGGCGGCCGTTGCTGCCCGCGGTGGTGTGGCAGGACCGGCGGTACGCGACCGAGCTCACCGCGTACGAGACGGAGTGGGACGCCGCCCTGCTGGCCCGTCAGGGCCGGCCGGTCGGCGCCCGCGCCCCGTTCCTCTGGGCCGCCCGGCAGATCGCCGCGCACCCGGGGGTGGCCGCCGCCCACCGCGAGGGCCGGCTGCTCTTCGGCACCGTCGACACATGGCTGATCTGGCGCCTCACCGGCGGCGCCGTGCACGCCACCACCCCGACCAACGCCGCATCCACCGGCGGCTATCTGCTGGAGCGGCATGCCTGGGACGAGGAGTGGATCAGCCACCTCGGCTTCCCCCTCGACCTGCTGCCGGAACTCCGCTCCGACGACGCCGGATTCGGTACGACCGACCCGGCCGCCCTCGGGATCGCCGTCCCGCTCGCCGCCTCCATGGGCGACCAGCACGCCGCACTCGTCGCACTCGGCGGTCTCGCCGCCGGGCAGGGCATGTGCGTGTACGGAACCGGCGCCTTCGTCGACGCGGCGACCGGCACCACGCCCGCCTTGCCCCGGCCGGACATCTCCGGGGTGCTTGCCCAGCCCGGCCGGCGGCAGGGCGACATCAGCCACTACAGCCTGGAGGCCTACACCTCCACGGCGGGTTCGGCGCTGCGCTGGCTCTGCGACGACCTGGGCCTGTTCGCATCGCCGAAGGAGCTCGGTGAGGAGGCGGGCCGGGTCCCCACCCGGCCGGGCCGCACCCCGCGTTTCGTCCCGGCACTCGCCGGGGTCCGTACGCCGGTCTGGCACCCGGAGGCCACCGCATCCCTCACCGGGCTCACCCTCGCCACCACCCGCGCCGATCTCGCGCGCGCCGTGCTGGACGGGATCGCGCACTCGGTGTGCGACCTGATCGACGGGGTCGCCGACACCATGGGCACGCCCTTCACCCGGCTCCGGGTCGGCGGCGGCGTCTCCGGCAGCGACCCGCTCATGCAGATCCAGGCCGACCTGACCGGCCTGCCGCTGGAGCGGGTCTCCGACTCCGCGACCGCCAGCCTGCGCGGCACCGCCTATCTGGCCGGTGTCGCCCAGGGCCTGTGGTCCTCGCTCGAAGAGGTCGTCGAGGCGCAGCCGCACGGCCGGATCTTCGAGCCCGCGATCACCGGGGCCGAGCGCACCGCACAGCGGTCCGCCTGGCGCGACGTGCTGATCGCCCACCTCGACGATCCCGCGCTGCTCCCCCTGAAGGACCCCGCACCCAAACCTCACACCCCCCATTGACGGCCCCTCACCGTCGCACTGGCGGCCCGTACCCGACCACGCGGGCGCCGCACCGAAACACCAGGAGTTGATGTTGTGATCACCATGCCCGCCCGGAAACCGCGGCGCAGCGCCGCGGCGACCCGCCGAACGCCGCTGCTGCTCGACCGGGCAGCCCTCAAGCGCCGGCTGGCCGACGACACGTACGACGTGCTCGTCATCGGCGGCGGCATCACCGGGGCGTACGCCGTACTCGACGCGGCCTCGCGCGGGCTGCGCGCGGCGCTGATCGAGAAGGACGACTTCGCATCCGGCACGTCGTCGAAGTCCTCCAAGATGGTGCACGGCGGCCTGCGCTACATCGAGCAGGGCAACGTCAACCTGGTCCGCCACTCGCTCCTGGAGCGTCACCGCTTCCGCAAGAACGCCCCGCATCTGGTGCACCGGCTGCCGTTCCTCTTCCCGATCCTGGAGAAGGAGGGCATTTTCGACGCCCGCCTCGCCAAGGGCTTCGAGGGTCTGCTGTGGACGTACGACCTGGTCGGCGGCTGGCGGATCGGCAAGCTCCACCAGCGGCTCACCGTCCCCGAGGTCCTCGCACAGGCGCCGACGCTGCGCGCCGAGAACCTCAAGGGCGGGCTGATGTACTTCGACGCCCGTACCGATGACGCCCGGCTCGTCCTCACCATCATCCGCACCGCCGCCGCGCTCGGCGCGACGGTCCTCAACGGTGCCAGGGCCGAGGGTCTGCTGACGCAGACGGGCAGGGTGGCCGGTGCCCGGGTCTCGGCGGACGGCGACACCATCGACATCCGCTCGCGGGCCGTCGTCAACGCCACCGGGGTGTGGACCGACGAGCTCGACGCGAAGGCGGACGACGGTCACAAGCCACAGGTACGGCCTGCCAAGGGCGTCCACATCGTGGTGCCGTGGGACAAGGTGCGGATCAACTGCACGGTCACCGTGCCGATCCCCGGCCGGGCCCGCCGCGCGACCTGCACCCGCTGGGGCAACAGCGTCGTGCTCGGCACCACGGACGAGGACTACCGGGGCTCCCCCGACGATGTGCACTGCACCCGTGCGGAGATGGACTTCCTGCTGGAGGGCGCCAACACCGCCTTCGAGGGGAAGCTCACCCCGGACGACGTGGTCGGTTCCATCGGCGGTCTTCGTCCACTGGTCGGCGGCAAGGAGGGCGCGACACTCGACATGCGCCGCGACCACCACATCACCGTCGGCCGCACCGGCATGGTGACGGTGACCGGCGGCAAGCTCACCACCAGCCGGCACATGGGCGAGCTCGTCATCGACAAGGTGATGACGGTCCTCGGCCGCAAGGCGAAGAGCCGCACCGCCGAGCTCCCGCTGCTCGGCGGCGCCGGTTACGACGCCGAGGCCGTCGCCGCGTCCGGTGGCATCGCCGCGCATCTCGGCGAACGCTTCGGCACCGAAGCCCGGTTCGTCGGCGACCTGATCCAGGACGACCCTGCACTGGCCGAGCCGATCGTCGCGGGACTCCCGTACACCAAGGCGGAGGTCGTGTACGCGGCCCGTGCCGAACTGGCCCGCTCGGTCGACGACGTGCTCTCCCGCCGGATGCGCGCCCGCCTGTTCGCCCGGGACGCCTCCGTCGACGCAGCCGAGGCCGTCGGCGCGATCCTCGGCCAGGAACTGAACCTCTCCCGGGCCGAGGCCGACCGCTCGGTCGCCGAGTACCTCGCAGCCGTCCGCCACGAAAAGTCCGTACTCCTCGAAGGGGCAACAGCATGATCAGCCGTCAGACCATCACCCATCCGTTCAACCGGGGCAATTACACGATCGGCGCCCCCAGCTTCGCCAAGTGGGCGCAGAACACCCCGGTCGGGGAAGGCGAAGCCGCCCTCCAGACCGACCCGGTCGAGGTCCCCGAGGCCGTGGTCGAGGCGCTGCGCGAGGCCGCGCACGCGGTGCACACCTCCCGCGACGAAGTCGTCACCCGGACCCGTGACTGGTGGGCCGGCTCGATGATCGGCGAGACCGAGGGCCGTCCGGCGACGCCGAACGCCGTGATCGTCGAGGCGGCCGACGCCGACCAGGTCGCGGCCGTGCTGCGGATCTGCCACGAGGCCGGCATCCCGGTCACCCCGTCCGCGGGCCGCTCCAACGTCACGGGCGCGGCGCTCCCCGTATTCGGCGGCGTCGTCCTGGATGTCTGCGGGCTGAACCGGATCACCGGCTTCGACGCCGAGTCGAACATCGTGGACGTCCAGGCCGGCATGTTCGGCGACCTCTTCGAGAAGCAGCTCCAGGAGGAGTACGGCGTCACCACCGGTCACTGGCCGTCCGCGTTCGCCGTCTCCACGGTCGGCGGCTGGATCGCCTGCCGCGGCGCCGGTCAGCTCTCCACCCGTTACGGCAAGATCGAGGACATGGTCGTCGGCGTGGACGTCGTGCACGCCGACGGTACGCGTGCCACGTACGGCGACTACGCCCGTGCCGCGGTCGGCCCGGACCTGCGCCAGCTGTTCGTCGGCTCCGAGGGCACTCTCGGTGTCATCGTCTCGGCGCGTCTGCGGGTCCACCCGCTGCCGGAGTACGCCGATGCCGTCGCGTTCGGCTTCAAGACCTTCGCCGAGGGCCTGGACGCCTGCCGCAGGATCATGCAGCGCGGTGCGACCCCGGCCGTCCTGCGGCTGTACGACACCCTTGAGTCGGGCACCCACTTCGGCCACCCGGAGACCAATCTTCTGCTCATCGCCGACGAGGGCGACCCGGCCATCGTCGACGCCTCGATCGAGGTCGCGAGGGAGGTATGCGGGGCGTACGGCCCCGAGCTGGACAGCAAGGCGGTCTTCGAGCGCTGGCTGGACGAACGGATGCTGGTCGGCAAGTCCGCCGACGGCTTCGAGCCGGGTCCGGGCTTTGTCGCCGACACCCTGGAGATGGCCGCGTCCTGGACCGACCTCCCGGTCATCTACGACGAGGTGGTCGCCGCGATCCAGTCGGTGCCCGGCACCCTGGCCGCCTCGGCCCACCAGTCCCACGCATACACCGACGGCGCCTGCGTCTACTTCTCGCTGCGCGGCGATGTGGCGCCCCGGTCGCGCCGCGACTGGTACCGCTCGGTGTGGGACGCGGCCAACGCCGTACTCATCAAGCACGCGGCGGCGCTCAGCCACCACCACGGCTGTGGTCTGCTGCGCGGCCCCTACCTGGAGGAATCCCTCGGGGCGGGCTTCGCGACGTTCGTCGCGGTGAAGAAGGCCCTGGACCCGGCCGGCATTCTCAACCCTGGCAAACTGGGCCTTCCCAGCCGATTCGGTACGTCCCCGCTGAACTGACATCAGCAGCCACGAACCCTCCTTCTCCAGGCAGGCCCTTGCCATGACCCCTTCCCCGTCCCGGTCCGGTGCCGCACTCGACCCCCGTCTCGCCTCGGCCTTCGCCGAGGTGCCGGTCGTCGCGTCGGTCGTCGGCACCCAGCCGCTGCGACAGTTCCTGACCGCACCGGCGAAGGTGTGCATCGTCGCGTCGCTCGCGGTGGGGCAGTTGCCCCAGGTGGTGCCGGCACTGAGCCGGGCGGGGAAGACCGTGTTCGTGAACGTGGACAGCAGTCCCGGTCTGGCTCAGGACCGGGGCGCGCTGGAGTTCATCAAGAACATGGGCGCGCACGGCGTGGTCAGCACCCGGCTCTCCCTCATAGAGAAGGGCCGCCCGCTCGGCCTGCTGACGATGATGAAGGTGTTCGTCACCGACCGGTCCAATCTTCGCCGCTCCACGGACGCCATCTCACGCGGGGCACCGGACCTGGTCGAGATCATGCCCGCCCCGATCGTCGCCCGGATGAGCGCGCAGGCACAGCGCGCGATGTCCCCGTCGGTCGCCGCCGGCTTCGTGGAAACCGCCGCGGACGTGGCGCTCGCGCTGGCCCTCGGTTCGGCCGCGGCCGCCACGTCCGACCCCCGCCTCTGGCACCTGCGCCGGGACCAGTTGCCACCGGTCCCGCCCGCCGCCCTGAAGAGGCCCGCCGCACCCCAGGAGTAATCCCCTCATGACATATGTGGTCGTAGCCCGCTACCGCACCAAGGCCGGTGAGGAAGACACCGTTCTTCCCCTGCTCGACACGATGGCAGCCGCCTCCCGCAAGGAGCCGGGCAATCTCGCCTACCGGGTCCACCAGGGCATCGAGGACCCGCGGGCGATCGTGCTGTACGAGGAGTACGCCTGCGAGGCCGACTTCACCGCGCACTGCGCAACCCCGCACTTCCAGGAGATCGTGCTCGGCAAGGTCGCCCCGCTGCTGGAGAGCCGCGACGTGCTGCGCTGCGCTCCGCGTGCACAGGTGCGGTCGTGAAAACCCGTGCCGCGGTCCTGCGCGGGATATCGACGGCCCGCCCCTACTCCGGGACCCGTCCGGTCGAGGTGGAGGAGCTGGAGCTGGGCGCCCCGCGCGAGGGCGAGGTGCTGGTCCGTATCGCGGCCGCCTCGCTCTGTCACTCGGACCTCTCGGTGGTCAACGGCGACCGGGTCCGCCCGCTGCCGATGGCCCTGGGACACGAGGCGGTGGGCATCGTCCAGGAGACCGGACCGGGCGTCAGCCGTGTTTCCCCCGGTGACCATGTGGCCCTCGTCTTCGTGCCCAGTTGCGGTTTCTGCGGCGACTGCGCGGCGGGCCGCCCGGCCCTGTGCGCGCAGGCAGCGGCGGCGAACGGCTCGGGCGCCCTGCTGCACGGCCCGTCGCTGCTGACCGACGCCTCCGGCAGGCCGGTCCACCACCAGTTGGGTGTCTCCGCGTTCTCCGAACACGCGGTGCTGGCCCAGGAGTCGGTGGTGCCGATCCCCAAGGACATCCCCTTCACCGTCGCGTCGATGTTCGGCTGCGCGGTCCTGACCGGCGCCGGTGCCGTCATCAACACGGCGGCCCTGCGCCCCGGCCAGTCGACGGTCGTCTACGGCCTGGGCGGCGTGGGCCTCTCCGCGGTCCTGGGCGCCCGCGCGGCAGGGGCGTATCCGATCATCGCGGTCGACCCGGTCCAGGAGAAACGCGACCTGGCCGTCCGGCTGGGTGCGACACATGCGTACGCCCCCGGCGACGCGATCGAGGCGGTCCGCGAACTCACCTCCGGCGGGGCCGAGTTGGCAGTGGAGGCGGTAGGCAGCCCCAAGGTCATGGCCGAGTGTCTGACGGCCGTGGCGCGGGGCGGCAGGGTCGTGTCGGTGGGCCTTCCCGCCCCCGACCGAGTGCTGGAGGTCCCGGCCCTGGCATTCGCTGGCGAGGGCAAGTCCCTGCTGGGCTCGTACATGGGCGACGCGGTCCCGCGCCGTGACATTCCCAGGTTCCTGGACCTGTGGCGGGCGGGCCTGATGCCGGTGGAGCAGATGCACACGGGCACGCTTCCGCTGGCCGAGATCAACGCGGCGATGGAGGAGCTGGCTTCGGGCCGGGCGATCCGCCAGGTCATCGACACGTCGGGGATGCTGAACGCCTGACGCGTCGCCCGGAATCCGTCGACGGCGCCCCTGCCGGCTGCAGGGGCGCCGTCAGCATGCGCCTGCGGAATCCGGGGACATGTGACATGTCATTCGGGCCGCTCGTTCGCGTCATTCGCATTGGTAGGCGCGCGCCGTACGGCGACCTTGCGACGGTTGATGCGCCACCCCTTCTCCCCACGCACGATCACGTCCTCGTACGTCACACTTCCGCTCGTACCGTCCGCCTTGATTCCGATCCCCTTGGACCGGGCGCGCACCCGATCGTCACCGACTTCGGTGAGGACGACGTTGGTGACGTGATGACTGACGGGGCCGCGTTGCCCCATCGCCCTGGCCGCGTCCCGGAATGCCTCCAGCCCGTGCATCGATCCGTGGCCCAGATCGGAGGCGTCGTAGACGACGTCGGCGGTGAACAGCTCGTCCAGTCGGTCGAGTTCACCGTCATCGACCAGGTGCCATTGCAGGGCGATCAGTTCATTGATGGCCAGGCGGTCCTCAGCTCCGAGTGTCATTCGCCGGTCCTTTCGTGAGATCTCGCGACGGTTCGGCAGTTATACGGGGAGAGCTCTCGTATGGCCCGGCAATGCAGCGGTCTTGCCACCGTGAGCGCGGGGAGTTCATCCCGGTGGAGCAGCCGCCGGGCGTTCGTAGCGCAGGAGAACGACCCCGTTGCCGAAGGTGCGGGTCTCGACCAGTTGCAGGACTGTCCGGGTATCCGATGCCGGGAACAGGGGCTTGCCTCGCCCGATGAGGACCGGATGGACGTAGATGCGGTACTCGTCGATCAGGTCGTGCCGCATGAAGGACGCGGCGAGATCGGCGCCGCCGAGCGACAGATCTCCGCCGGGCCGGGCCTTGAGAGCCTTGATCTCGTCGACGTCGGCCTCCCGCATGATGACGGTGTTCCAGTCGGCCCGCTCCAGCGTCCGGGAGAAAACGATCTTGGGCATGTCCCGCCAGATGGCTGCAAACTCCGCCACAGGGCCGGTAATTGAGGGATCGGAGTCGGCGGTCGGCCAGAACTCGGCCATGAGTCGATATGTCACACGGCCGTCCAGGAAGCCGCCCATGGTCCTGAGCTGCTCGTTGAAGTGACTGTGCAGTTCGTCGTCGACCAGGTGCCAGTCGATTTCACGGTCCGGTCCCTCGATGAAGCCGTCGAGGGACACCGACATCATCAGGACGATCTTTCTCATCGCAGTCCGTTCTTGCCGGAGTCGTCGCGCCATACGAGTGTGTAGCGCCAGAACAGTCGACGCCTGAGCCGCACGCCCGGCAACACCTGGCGCGCCTCGCGAACGATGTCGGAGAAGGTCATCTGCGCCGGCCGGGTCCTGGCGGTCATCGAGTCGGGGCGGAGCGCCTTGCGCCCCTTGTTCTTGATCAAGGCCATGACGGCATTCAACGGAATGGAGGCGAGACTCAGCAGGTGATCCCCGAGGGTCGCCTCGCGGGAGAGGCCGACCACCACCAGGGTTCCGCCGGGCGCCAGATGCTCGCGGAAGTGGGTGAGAGCGTCGGTGAACGGCAGATGGTGGACGGTGGCGACGCAGGTGATGACGTCGTACGGGCCGGGCGGCATCGCAGCGGGCGCGTCCGCGACGGTGAAGGTCACCGGAGCGGCCGGGACGGTCAGTTCACCGGCCCGGGCCACGATGTCCGGGTCCGAGTCGATTCCGTGCACCGCCTTCGCCCGTGTCGCCAGGAGCCGGGCCAGTTCTCCGCTGCCGGAGCCGACGTCCAGGGCGCGGTCCCATCTGCTGGGGAGCTGCCGCAGAATCCACCGGTGGTAGTGGGCGTTGTGGTCCCAGGGGTGGGCGGCGTGGAAGCGATCGAGGGCATGGAAGACTCGCTGCAGCAGCTTTGTCATGACTTGATTCCATCAGACCGGCGGGGACGTGGTGTGAGAGTCGGTACAGCCCGAGCAGCAGCGGTGCAGTGGGTCAAAGAGCACGCCCGGTCCGATTCCGGCTTCCGCGGCGCCTGCTTCAGCGGCTCGACGGTCGGTCTGCCGGACGACGCCGAACTGTCCCCCTTCTCCGACGTGGACATCGTCGTCGTCACCGCCGAGCCCGACCCGCCCGCCAAACCGGGCAAGCTCCGCTTCGAGGGTGCGCTGCTGGAAATCACGTATCTGTCGTGGGACGACCTCTCCTCGGCCGACGGTGTGCTCTCCTCCTACCACCTGGCAGGGAGCTTCCGCTGCGACACGGTCATCGACGACCCGACGGGCCATCTGCGCGGGCTGCGGGCCGACGTGTCGCGCCGGTTCGCCGAGCGGTCCTGGGTGCACCGCAGATGCCTGGACGCGGAGCGCCGGATCAAGACCCGCCTCGCCGCGTTCGACGCCTCGGCGCCGTTTCACGAACAGGTGACGGCCTGGCTGTTCCCGACCGGGGTGACCACCCACGTCCTGCTGGTCGCCGCCCTGCGCAACCCCACCGTCCGACTGCGCTACCCGGCGGCACGCCAAGCCCTCACCGACTACGGACAGGCACACCTGTACCCGGAGTTGCTGGAACTCCTGGGGTGCGCGCGGCTGTCCGCCGGCAGGACCGGGCATCATCTGGACGAGCTGGCCCGCACCTTCGACTCCGCCTCGCAGGTTGCCCGTACCCCGTTCTTCTTCAGCAGCGACATCACCGTCGAGGCGCGGCCGATCGCCATCGACGGGAGCCGGCACCTCATCGAGCGGGGCGACCACCGCGAGGCCGTGTTCTGGATCATCGCGACGTTCGCCCGCTGCCACACCGTCCTGGCCGCGGACGCCCCCGACCTGCACCTCGCACGCCTCCCGGCCTTCCGGGAGGCCGTCGCCGACCTCGGCGTCACCTCCACCGGTGACCTTCTCCACCGTGCCGGGGAGGTCATCGGCTTCCTCCCGCGGCTCCGGCAGACCGCTGAGGAAATCCTGGCGGCCAATGCCGACATCATCGGATGAGGCGGATGAGACGGATGAGGCGACGGGAGCCGGGTCAGTAGTAGCCCGTCTCGCCGTCCAGGATCTCCCTGATGGCGTCCAGATGGCCCGCGTGCCGGGCGGTCTCCTCGATCATATGGAACATGATCCAGCGCACGCTCGCAGCCGAGGCGTTGAAGTCCGGGTGCCGGCCCACGTCGTCGAGCGACTTCGCCGCAACAATCTCGTTCGACACCGCGATCTGCCGGTCGTAGTTGTCGAGGAGCTCTGCGAGCGGGACACCTTCGACCATCATGTCGGCGTCATCGGGCCCGTCGAACTGGGGCCCCACGGCCGGGCGGCCCAGCAGGACGACCTCGTACCAGAGGTGCTCGACCCATCGAAGGTGTGACACGACACCCGCCACCGTCATATGGGGCGAGGACGGAAGGACGGGCCGATGGGCGTCCGCCTCGGAAAGCCCTTCACACTTCCAGCGGGCGACAGCCCGCTGCATGTCGAGCCAGCCGACGAGCTGAGTCCGCTCGTCCGCGTCGTAGGGAGGGCGATTGCGGGAAGGAGAAAGTGACATGGTCGCCGAGGCTACTCGATGCGCTGTCACATCTCACAGCAATTTTCGGCCGCTGCGGCCCTGAAGCGACCCTCCACAACACGCCTCTCACCCTGCTAAGTTGGCCGCATGTTCCTCTCCCGTGCGTAGGACCCCGTACTGGCCCGCACCCCGTCCCACCGGGTGCGGCACTTCGGTGTCCCCGCATGCCCGCAGCGCCGCATGCCGCGCTGCCCTCACGAGGAACGTCCTCATGCTCTCGCCTTCACCCGCGCCCTCGCGCCCCCCTTCGTATGCCACCGTCCTGCGTACCCGTCACGCCTCCCGCACATTCGGTGCCGCCCTGTTGGGGCGGCTCTCGTACGGGATGGTCTCCCTGTCTCTGATGCTGGCGGTGAAGGACACCTCCGGCTCGTACTCCGTCGCGGGCGCCGTCATGGCCCTGTTCGGGGCGACCAGCGTCTTCCTCTCCCCCGCCCGTGCCGCGCTGATCGACCGCTACGGGCCGCGGCGGGCCCTGCCGCCGATGGCCGGTGTCTACGCCGCACTGCTCGCCGCCCTGGCCTGCGTCACATGGCGGCCGGGGGCTTCCTCGCTCCTGCTGGGGGTGCTTGCCGTGACGGCAGGCGCCTGCACCCCGCCGCTGGGGCCGGTGATGCGGACCCTGTGGAGCAGTCTCGTTCCCGACCGTGAGCTGTTGCAGCGCGCGTACAGCCTGGACGGTGTCGCCGAGGAACTGCTCTTTGTCACCGGGCCGTTGCTCGTGGGCCTGGTCATGAGATTCACCGTCCCCGCGGCAGGTGTCGCGATCAGTGCCGCGCTCGTGCTGGTGGGCGCGTTGGCGCTGGTGTCCTCACCCGCGGTGCGTGGTACCGGCGCGGCGCCGTCGGCGGAGAAGGCCGCCGCGTCACAGGACGGGCCCAGCGGGCAGCGGCTGCTCGGCATCGTCGGATTGCGGCACGCCGCGATCGTGGCAGCCGCCGTGGGGCTGTGTCTGGGGGCGCTGGATCTGCTGGTGGTGGCGTTCACCGAGCAGCACCACCGGGGCGCGGCGGTGGCGTGGGTGCTGGCCGCCCTCTCCGCCGGAAGCGCGGTCGGTGGGCTCGCCTACGGTGCTGTCTCATGGCGTGCGTCGAACCGGGTGCGGCTGCCGGTGCCGGCTGTCGGTCTCGGTGTGGCGATGGTCGTGGCCGGGATGTCGCCCAATGTGTACGTGCTGGTCGCGGTGGTCACGGCCGCCGGGGTTTTCGTCGCCCCGGCCTTGACCACCGCGTATCTCGTCGCGGACGAGTCCGTGGGCGCGGACAGCCGCACCCAGGCGGGTGCATGGGTCAACACCGCGGTCAATGCCGGGTCCTCGGCGGGTACCGCGGCAGTGGGTCTGCTGGTGGACCGTCTGCCGCCGGCCGTCTGCTTCGCGGTCGTGGCGGTTCCTGCGCTGCTGTGTGCGGCTGCGGTGGCACGCGGCGCGATCAGCCGTTCCTGACCGTGATGGAACCGTTGGTGGTGGCCAGATCGATCTTGTGATCGCCCGCCGGGTCATTGGCGACGCCGATGTCCTTGTGACCGTGGTGAGTGCTGGCGGCGACCACGTACCGGCCCGTCGGCGCAGTGACGACGATGGCCCCGTTGGACGTCCTGGCCCGGACGTCCTGCGGGTTCACCGGGGTCAGTTCGATCCGGCCGTTGGATGTCCTGGCACGGACGGGACCGGCCAGTCCACGCCCCTCGATCCGGCCGTTGGAGGTGCGCACATCGGCCGGGCCGGTCACTCCGTCCAGCTCGATCCGACCGGAGTGTGTGGTCACGTTCACCGGCCCCACTCGGGCCAGGGCCACGGATCCGGACGAGGTCCCGCCGGAGACCGGGAGGCCCTCGGGCACCTCGACGGTGTAGGACACCGAGCACCGGCTGCCGCAGCCGCTCAGCACCAGAACGCCGTTCTCGACCCGGTGCGACGCGCCTTCGGGCTTGTCCCCCCGGTAGCGGACCGAGCGGTGCAGGGACACGTCGGCGGTTTTCGCCACGCCCCGCAGGTTCACCCGGCCGGAGCCGAGATCCAGCCGGACGGAGGTGATCTTCTGCGACACACGGGCGTCGTCCTCGAAGGTGTTCCGGTCGATCAGGCCGCATGCGCCGAGCCCGATCAGACCGCTCCCCGCCATCGCTGCCGCCGTGAACACCCTGAGCCGGTGACGCATGAATCTCCCCCTGGATCCCGTTCAGCCTGGGCTCCGGCCCGCTCGGGGCCGGTGCTCAGCGCAGGCTATCCAGGTGTGTCAGGGGGCGACCATGGGGCCAACCCCCGGCCCGGGCGGGGGGATACCCACCGATGCGGGCATGGTGATGGTCCATCACTTCAGGCGAGCGGAGCCGCATCAGTCACCGAAAGAGGCGGGCGCCCCCCCCCCGGGGGGGGGGGGGGGCCCCCCAAAACCCAACACACACGGTGCAATGAAGCGCCAAGGCCCGGTTGTATCCAAGAATGATGACCGCCCCGGCCCCCCCCCCGGGT